>NZ_JACJNU010000001.1:0-11647 GCF_014849525.1 Microcoleus sp. FACHB-SPT15
AATGCGCCTCATCTGTCAATGTCAGTCAGGGTTTGCTCACTCTTAGATACACTAAATTTATCTCTTCTTTTCTTGTTTCGCTATATATTTAGCATACTAAGTACTGAAGAACCAAAACTAATTTAAATCCCAGACTTCTCAAAGAAGTCTGGGATCTTGCGTTTATCCTACCAAGGGCTACCAATCATCGTGAAGCTTGCCCAGTAATAGGGATGGGAAAAATTTTGATTTCCCTGTGTGGTTAAGTTAGGGGGTAAAGCTATCTCACCAATTTTGTCAAGTCCTTTGATTTGTCCTCGTTCCACATGCAGTTGTTTTCGGATCATGGCAATTTGGGCTTGCCGCAGTGCCTCAGCTTTGATAGTGACATCAGGTTGACTGAGTTGCTCATAAAACTTACTCATCAGCGCCAATGTGCCTCGGTCATCGGTGTACCAAAGACTTGCTAAAGCTGACTTGACATCAGCTTGCACTGCCAACCCACCAAAACCCAACTCTGCTTGTATGTTTCCTATCGCCGTGCGACAGGCACTCAAAACCAACAGTTCTACTTGAGGTAGCTTATTCCAACCCATCTCTCGCAGTTGATCAATTTTTAGTTGAGTGTCCCACAGTTGAATGTAAGAGGTATTCATAGCTTCCAAGTCTGCGGGAAAATCAGCATGAGTCGCTAAGTGGATAATTTCAAACGGCTTTCGCTGACTTTGTGCTTTGAGATTACTTAGAGTAAATTCTTCATTAAGATAATATTCTCCTGACCACAACTGCTGAGTAATAACCTGCAATTCGACGGGTACAGCTCGTAAAGGTTCTAGTTGTTTAAATTCTGAGGCACCCATCCCTAAAATTTGGGTATTTTTTACAGCTTCATAACTTCGATTCGTGAGGCTAACACTAGGAATTGAGCCGATACTATACTTTTCTACTAGAAATTGCTTGCCATCATCATCATATAAAGCTGCCAAAGGTATCTGGCGTAATCCAGCATCCATGCAAAAAATCAGCGTATCAATTCCTAACGCTTCTAAATAAGGTTCAATCGGTGCAATTAACGACTCATATAACTTTTTAGCTGGCTCTAAGTAATCATCACGAGAGCTAGCCGTCTTAGCAACCTCACTGCTAAACTCTTCTAAAGTTTCTTGGAAAACCGCAGCATTAGGAACAGTTTTAGAGATAGGTGTGCCTTCGGGAAGAACTAATATAAGTTGTAACTGGTCTTCATCAGGAAGTGGGCGTACATAAACAACGACAGAACTTTTTCCCGTTTTACTTTCAATCGTTTTTAGGGTAGCGCGAATGCTTTCCGCTGTGACAATTTCATCAGTAATATTCCCGCCAAAATACTCTTCATATTGTTCCTCAAAAAACTTATCAAGCGAAGAAACAAGATCTTCTGCTTGATTAACTGGCAATCCAGATACAGGAACATTGAGAGATAAAATTCTGCCATCAGGAATATTCCAAGCAAAGTTGTAATCCCCAGTTTCAGAATTTTCATTAATCTGAGTTTCAGCCCCTAAAACATCTCCAATTAGAAAAGCAAGCGCCTGAAGTGGGTCTACATCAGGGCTTGGATTGGGGCTTGGTGAGTCTTGTATTGGATTTGGATCAGGTAGTAGAGGTGATGTTCCAGGAACAGAGATAATTTGAACTCTATCTGCATCTTGTTTATGGGTAAAGAGATACTCTTGAGTTGGCGAAATCGTATTTTCTAGTGCAGTATTTCCCCTAGTAATTGCGCCTTCAGTTCCATTGGTTGCCGCATCCCCCACAATAAACGGAGTCTCACCGTTACCGCCGTGAGTAATAATGATTGAGCCACCATCTACTGTTCCCACCGTAGAAATACTTGCATCTCTGCCATTTTGGTCAAGGAAAGAACCAGTAGATTGAAAGAAATTGCCACTCGTAATATCAACATTTCCGCCCGTACCAACACTAAGACTTTGAGCATTGATAAAGTCAACGCTAATATTACCAGAAGCATTCAGGTTAATATCGCCAGCAGCTTCAGTAAAAGAGGTATCAAGAATACCCGTAAAAATGTTTCTGCTAGTACTGGTGAGTGAAATTCCTCTTGATGCGGTAATGTTACCCGTTGTAATGTTATTCGTTGTTGTGATGTCTACAGGATTTTCAGTGCTGATGTTACCTTTAAGAACTTTCAAGTTATTTAGAGGTATCAATCCACCGACAACACCATTGAACAAAATAGTGCCAGTCTCAGTTTCGAGTTGCAGATTTTGAGAACCATCAACCGTGCCGTTAAAGGTAATATTACCTGCGCCAGAAGTGCCAGAAATCTTGAAGAAAACATTTTCTGCCAGATTTACTGCACCATTAAAGGTAAGGCTGTTGTCATTCGTTTCAATATTTCCACTCGTAGTAATACTGTTCTGGGCAGTGAGATCAATCTTGCCACCTGTACTAGAGAAAGAAAAAGCATTAATCTCAGCAGAGGTAATGCTATCAGCCGCTTCCAAAGTTATACCACCGCCAGTACCAAGAGCCGATGCTGTTATCAATGCACCTTGACTGGTATCAATGTTACCGCTATTACTGGTAACACTGATGTTTCCACTATTTCCACTCGCACCAGTCAAGAAGGTAGTAATTTTAGCTGTAGTAATGTCTTGAAGAGCAGAGAGGGTAATATTTCCACCTCCCACTCCACCTGCCGCGTTGATAACTCCTGCACTAGTATTAATGAAACCGTCGCTACTGGTGATTCTAATATCTCCACCATTCTGCTTTCCACTGGAGTCAATCTCACTTGTAGTTATGCCAAGGGGAGCATCAAGAGTAATCGCACCACCATTACCATTTTGAGAGGATGAGCTTAGTACTCCAGCGCTAGTATTAATAAAACCACTGCTACTTGTGAGATTAATATTTCCAGCAGTGGTTTCAGCACCTGTGAAGATAATACCTATAATAATGTTACCAAAAGCTTGCAACGTCACAGCTCCAGCACTACCAATGCCAGGATTGTAAGCATTTATATTTACAACACCTCCACTATTCGCACTGAACTCAATAGAACCTTGTTCACTGACGAAGGTAATGTCGCCGCTATTGCCTGCAACCAATGTACTATCACCAAAACTCTCTAGACAAACGGTAGTAGAAGTACAGTCAATAACGATGTTATCTGTTGCAAGAAAAGTAATATCGCCACTGTTGTTGAATTTTGAGAAAGAAGCTGTGTTTCCTCTTACAGTGATAGTGCCACCAGCGTCAAAAAAAATGTTTCCACCATTACTACTATCACCTGTGGCTATAGCACTAATTGCTCCTGTTACGATATTGCCCCCAGCCGTCATAGATATGGAACCAGCATTACCATTACCGTTGTCTGCCTTAATTTTCCCTGTTTGAATGTCGCCTACAGCCTCCAAAATTACAGAGCCAGTGTTACCAACTCTGCTGGGCAAATCAGGAAACGCATCGATATTTCCTACCTGAATATTTCCTCCTGCACGCAGAATTAAGGAGCGAAAATTACCCAGAAGAAATTCATCACTACCAAATGGAGCATTAGCAAAAGCTTCATCTGGCTTATCGATATTAATATCTCCATCGAAAGCAATAGTTCCTCCAGCTTCTACTTTTAGTGAGGCACCTGTATAACTGCCGCCACCAGGATGAATATAATCGCCACCAGCTATGTAGATGGGGTCATAAAGACTAAGTAGATTTCCTCCACTTCCATCTAGGTTAAGAATAGAAATATTGCCACCACTTGTAAAGTGAGCATCCCCAGAGATATTGCCATTACTAATAAGACTTAGGTTTTCTCCACTGACAAATGGTGTCTGAGAAAGATGGTTCAGTGCCAGAATGTCAATGATTTGATTGCCCTGAATGTATAGATTCCCTCCGGCGGCTGCCACAAAAGGATTCGCTACACTATCGCGCACTCGCACTGTATCTTGTGCCAGCAGATTTAAGTCACCTGTTGTACTCAGCAGACTCTCTACTAAAGTCAGATTCTGCACTGCTGATAGTGTTGCTGTCTGTGCTGTCAAATTCTTAACGGCAACATCTCCGTTTTCTACCCCAATGCCAGAACCCGTGAGTAGCACTTCACCACTACTACTCACCGTCATTCCTGTAGCACTGCCTTCACCTCCACCTGTCAACAGTTGGGGAAGGGATGATACTGAAAAATTCTGAGGTAAGGGAGCAAAGCCTTGCGTCCCTACATTGGCAATCGGTTGAAACTCTAGACTCAGTAAATTCCCAGACTGACTGAGACGCAATAAGTTCTCACCGGGAACAGACGCGACAGTAATTTGTCCTTCTGGGGCATTAAGTTGCCCAGTGCTGACGACGGTGCCACCTAACAAGGTTAGATTCTGCCCTGTCAAAACGGCTAAATTACCAGTATTGATGATGCTTCCCGGTTGAGTCAGGTTAAAGGCAAAGCTACTGGGAGTACCCACTAAATTTTCATAAGTATTCTCACCGAAGGCGTTAAACCAGTCACTTTTACCAAAACCAATACCCGTTGCCGTAGTTGCTGTAAACGAGGCAGGAACATTTAGCTGCGCGTTTGAACCAAAAACAATCCCGGCAGGATTCATCAAAAATAAGTTGGAATTGCCGCCAGTAACCTGAAGCAAACCATCAATAATTGAAGGATTACCACCGACAACTCGTCCTAAAATATTCTGAATCTGAGGATTCGAGAGAAAATTGGCAATCTGTCCCGAATCCAGCCCAAAATGCTCAAGACTGTGAAATAGGTTGCTATTATCACTAGATAGTGTTCCCCCAGAGATATCAAAGCGGTTTCCCTCTTGAGTAACGCTCGTACCTGTACCATTCTCGGCTGGTGTAATGGATTGAGCAGGTATTTGAGCTAAACTGACTTCACCCGAAAAAATCGCCAAACATCCTGCAAGAGTAAGCGTTCCGCCTCTTACTAACACGCTTCCCAGACATGACAAATTCCCCTTCCAGCCGCCTTGCGTTACCTTGGACATTGCACCTCTCCAGAAGCAATATTTAATTAAATTCAGGAACCTCTAAAGAAAATTAACGTCGTCACAATCATTAAATACCTCAGTAAAATTACGGAAAGGTACGCTCGCTTTTGTCACGTCCTCAGCAAAAATACGGAAATGTGATCGCTTCTGTTGCGTTATGCTCTTGGAAGTCATCATTGAGGCAGATAAGCTGTTGCGCTCCTCTTGTATCCTGGAATTGGCACTCTTCACAGAAAGCGGCGTGAAGCCAACCTCCTTGCTAGAAGCACTCTTTGATAGCCGCTCCGATATCGAGATGACGGCTGAATTAGAAGATATCAATCGTGATGTCGTTTCGATTGCAGAACCACTAGAGCCTCCTGACATCAGCACGGATAGCGTCGAGATAGCCGAGCTAATCACCCCCCTCTGACAGGTGTAGGTTTTTTACAACTAGGAGGAGTTAGGGTAGTAAAAAGCATCAACAGGAGTAGAAGGAAAAGAACTCCAACGATGAAGACGAATAGGAATGTTATTGAGGAGATTAGCAATCAGGTAAGTAAACCCTGGAGAAAACAAGAAACTTGACGTAAGGGTTGTGGATGGAGATGCCACGGCGTTCGGCTCCTTGATTGATGGGAGTGAGCTAGACTCTTTTGTTGTGAGATTTCAAGCTTCTTATGTTTCAGCCAGAACGTTATTTATTCATCCTTAGTCACGGTAGGACATTGATGTGGATAGGCTGTTCACAGATTGGTTGACTTATGGCAATATTAGTTCCCTGGAGTCGTACTAGGTGCATTCCAGTACTCTCAAATCTTAGGCGATAAGTTAATTCGCGTTTGCCATCATTGTTTGTTTTATCTTCTGTTGGATTGAAATGATTTTCATCTTTATCTAATAGAAGTAAACTTTTGATTTCCTGAGGATTATAAAATACCTTTATTACACTCTCGTCACCTAGAACAACTTCACTTTGTCTCGCGTAAAAGATAAGCGACTCATCCGTAATGGCAAAGCAGCTTGGAATAGTGGCGCGAGATTGAAGTGGTAGTATCTGAAAAGCAAAATACAAGACTGTGATCAACATAATTGCAACCCCAGGAATTCCAATTCTTGGAATCGGAATATTTACACGAGCAAAAAGCCATTGGAAGATGTTTTTGGCTGAGTTCCCGTGCGTTGGTTGCTGCTTTCCTTCCTTATCTTTCGTTACTAAGCTTGACATTCCGCGCCAGACTCCTGCGTTCTCTAGTGTTTCCTTGTCTTGAATTCCTGTCACAACAACCAGTGGAACAACTTGCTGATTATCTGATTTCGGCTTCGGTAGGCAGTATTCCTCTAGCTCTTCAGCGAGTTCTTTTTTATCCTCTTTTGAGGTCGGTTTTATTTGCTTCTTTTCCCTCTCCAAGGGGAGCTGCTGTTTTTTAGCTTTAGCTGTCGCCGTTAATTCCTGAATCTTTTTAAATGAAACCTCAAACCCTGTCTCTTTTCGTGAATCCACAGCACAGTCTATGCCTTCTCCCAACGAACCTCGTAACGCACGGGCAGCGAGCGCTCGCAAGGTACGTTCGTTTTCGCTGGTGTCTTCATCGACCCAGGCTACTGAGTTGCGTATCGTGCGCCCCCGATAATCTGTTCGGTGACTTGCTTTTAGACCAGTTACTAGCAATAGCAATTTATCGCTATCCCGTGCCAGGACAACCGAAGGTGCTTCGCTCTCGATCAAGTTTTTGACTTTTTTGATAAGGTCAGGTTCTTCTACTATCTTTTGATTCTCATCGAGCCAACAGTAACCGTGTTCTTGAGCAACGCCACAACTTTGAACGTAAAAGTCCATTGCTAATTTCTATCCCACATTTAGCCACTTTTCACCCTGGAGGACTGTAAACCCCCAATTCAATTTGCATCCATTTGTAGACTGACTAGCTGCTTCCTTGAGGGAACTGTCCAAACCCAACCAGACTCGGATAGGACTATACGGTCCCCAAGTCCAGTTCCTCCTCTCAATCTGGAGTTTCAACGCAAACCGTAAAAGATATCGCAGTGGCTGTTCGCTATCTTGAGGGCTATATTCGGCATCGTGGCTCGTCTTATGGAAGTAAAAGTGCGGCTTATTATCGACCACTTCAATGTAAGAGAAAACCACAGTACCTACGGTTTGAATCGGCGTAACTACACTGGCTACCCAAGGCAGCAAAGCCTCTGAGTTGAAAAGGTTAATTAAGTTAGCATATTTATCCTTTACACGCTTTAGTAAAGCACTGGCAGACGTTGCGTCTTGCAAGTACTTCTCACACCTGATGGGAGCCAAGATAACGAGTCGAGGTGACTTCAAATCTTGATAGACTGATTGGAAAAGGTGAGTAATCTGCTGTGGTCTATTAATGTTTTCATGCCACTTGCCATTGGCTTCCATTAATGCAGGTGCATCAATAGCGACGAGAACTGCAACAGATTCAGTCAGCAAATTTTTAACAAACTCTCTATTTTGATCAGTTGCTTCACTATTGAGGTACTCACCAGGAAAATCTTGAAAGTGTAGCCGCAAAGATGGTTTAGTCCCTTTCTTTCCCAGGTCGAAAATAAAAGACCGAGAAGTTTCAGTACTCTGAATTCCTCCTGTAGCTTCAAAATTATCGGTTAGGCTTTTCAGTTCTCCCAATCGCTCTTGCAGAACTGCCGCACTTTTCAGGTCAGGTGTAAGTTGTAAATTGGTTTGACCAATTGTACTCTCAAACTGCTCATACATGGCAGTTAAAAAACTAGTCTTGCCAACGCCTCTCGCTCCAAGCATTGCAATTTTAATTTCTTGTGGCATCGAAGTCCTCTTACTTTGTTAGTCCAGAAATTGCATTGAGTTTGATTGGTTGATTTCTACTGCATGTTCTACTGCGTCTAACCACTTTCGCCGTATCCGAGTTCGTTCATTTAGCTGTTGGAATTCATCAGGCCATACTTCTGAACGCACATCATCCAGAAAGATTCGCCACTCACTCTCGACATCTTCTGCACGGAGTATGCGATCAAGAAATTCTTCTACAATCGCAAAAGCCGCTTGACTGGGTTCGCAAAGTAAGGTTTCTAGAGCATTCTCACAGTGATAAACAGCTTTGGAATGGGATGTTTTGAGATTGAGAAAGACTTGTTGAGCAGAAGGAGACGTAGATAGCTGAATCGTTGCTGGTTCATTGGGAGTAAGACCATCCAAATGCTGCCGAATTCGATGCTGAACAAATCCACGGTAAGAAAGCTCAAACTCAGCAAGCAGTTGAAATCCAAATTTCAGCTTACTTGGTTCTCCTGGTATCAGTTGATCGGGAAGTATCTTTGCCATCTCTCTAATGAAGTTAGCTCCTCGCTCCTCCGTCAATCCTCCCAAAGCTCCCTGATTAACAAATACCTCGGTTACGCGAGATTTCACCCGCTCTAGTGAAAGTTTTAACCCCTCATCCAGAGACAGAAAATGACGCGAAAGGTGGGCACGAACCTCTGGTAAATACTGATAATAAGCATTCGGGTATCCATCTTCATTGTTAGCTCTAATTTCAATCTCTTCGATTGATGGAATTCCTGTATCCTTTCGACAGCTTTGGAGAGCTTCGTCTACCTTTGCCTTGAAGTCAGTATCTACCTCTTCACGTTGCTTTCTGAGTTCCTTAAGCAGTTCCTGAAGACCGTTCCTGAGATTTTTCCAAAGTTGCTTGAACAAAGGGACAAAAAGTTGAGCCTCCCGACTTTGCTGAGCTTCTTTGCCCAAGCTATTTCGTGCCTTGTCTAACTCAGTCTTAACTTTTACCTGAATATCGCTCAAACTCTCCTGACATGATTTTGCATAGTCCTTATCTAGAGACTCGATATGGTTAGCCAGATAGTCAAGAACTAAATCAAAAACTCTGTTGGCATCGTCAGAATTAGAACAATCAGCAACCTCGCATCGAATAACCTTAATAGTGTCAATACTGCTCTGAAGGGCTTCACAGGCTTTGAGGTTATCAGTTCTAACGCTATGATTGAGAACCATAAAAGACCTAGCTGCAAGGTTATTTAACGCTTTGGCAGCCGTGTCATAAAGTTGTGTATCTACTGTCTGCCATTGATAGCGCTGCGGATCGGGTCGGCGGATGAAGAGAATTACATCTACTTCCTGTCCTAGAGTTTGTAGCATTAACTCTTCATCACCTAGCTTTGTATCACCTAAGCCTGGTACATCAACTAGCGCAATCTTTCCTACATCGGAGTTTTTGAAAGGACAAAATATCTTAACCTCTCGTACTGCCAAATGTTTGAAAGTAGTAAGATGCCGCTCTTTATCGCGTTTTTGAATAACATAGCCTGGGATTTCCTCATTCCGAATATGGAGCGCCTTGGGTGTCCCATTAGTGAGCAAATCTCGATACTTTTCTAGATTGTAATGATAATCCTCGCGTAGGCGCTTATAGGTTTCTTCGTCAGTAGCACCACTAGGCGGCTGCTCAGGAAATGGATTATTAGCAAAATCATCTAGGCTAATTGGCTTGTCACTAAAGCCTAGTTTGTCATAGTAGAGCCAAATTACCTCTTCTAAAAACGACTTCTCTGAATGTAGTGTGACCTCAGCTCTAGTCGCCCCATCTTTATTTTCAATCGTGCTACGAACGGCTGTACAAGCTCCCCCTTCATAAGCTGGAATTTCATTATCGGTCAGTCCACTCAAGCTTTTTAGCAAAGTACTCTTTCCTTGCCCCATTAGTCCCACCACACCAATATTGAGAGTAGGACGTGAGAGGCGTTTCCCCATAGAGTTAAGCTTCTTTGACTCTTCCTCAATAACCTGAATGGAAGAAAAATTGATTTCCTTCAACTGTCTAATGACATTCAGGTCATCAACCCGTGTCAGTAATTGATTGCGGTTATCCTCAAGATTACGCAGTGCTAAGACAAGAGACTTGAGATTTGCCTCTGCTTGTTCGATTTTCTGCGCCAGAGGACGACGCTTCTCAATAATGCTGGCAATTCTCGCAGTCCTATTTGTATTCATGTAGCAGCGTTTTTCAGCAGTGTTTCGGAACCTACTTGAAGGGTAGCTCGATAACACCAGTGAGGGGATGTGGAATATGCTTAAAACAAGGACTGTTTTGTAGACGAAGTTAGGTGATTTTACGGATATCCTTATCTCCCGGTACCTTGCCCTTCCGGTTGCAATTGTGGATAGTACCTCAACTGTGACAGCATCTAATTTCATTGCTTGCTTCGATCAATGTAGTTTCGCCGACTAAGTAAAATTTCACTTAGTCGGCGAAACCACACCCTTAAGCTCTCAATATCATTTTTGAGCATCCAGCGGTCCAATCTCTATAGAGGCAATTAAATCGTTTATTGAAGATGCATAAGTCTCTTGCTTGTTATAGGCGTAAAGCTAGGGAAGATACTGTTGACGAATGTACTACAAGAGCGTCAACAAATTCGACTGTGTCCGTTTTTCCAGCGCTCAAGTGTTAGACAAGTTACTCCTAATTGATGAGCAAACTTCTCTTGACTTAGTCTCAAGCGCTGCCGAACTTCACGAACTAAAGCAGCACTTTCGGATTGTTCCATTCCTGATGATTGTGAATATGCTAAGTTCGACAGGGCGAGCTTAGATTAAGTCAGGTGAGGCAAATAGTGTTTATGCTTGCTCAAAGTTAACAGACATTCACGAGATTATGTCCTCAGCCAATTTGCTTAATCATGTCAGCCGTTTACTCAAAGCTTGCTTACTCCAGTTTGTACCTCGACTAGTTAGTAATCCTTGAGAATTCAAAGTCTCAGCAATCTTACTGAGGCTGATTCCTTGTGCTTTCAATTCGCGTGCTATGGCGATCGCTTCTTGAGTTAACTCTCTAGCTTTACTAGCCCTTGTCTCTCTGCCTACCTTGCCGAGCTGCACACCCTGTTTTTTTCTTTCAGCTAGTGCTGCCTTAGTACGCTCTGAGATCAGCCGTCTCTCTTCTTGTGCTAGGGAGGCAATAATGTTGATTTCAAATTCGCTGGCATTAGGGCGATCGGCAATGATCAGCCTTGGATGAGACGGGTCATTTAGGTAGCGGCTGATGTAAAACACCTGGCGACTTAATCGATCAAGTTTAGCAATGAGCAACGAGGCACCGTTGTCTTGAGCTAGTGTTACCGCCTTCACAAACTCGGTTCGCTCGTTGGGGTCGATCAAGCCGCTGACGATCTCTTGAAATACTCCCAGGCTTGATAGACTATCTGACTCGATTAACCTCTGACAGGAGGCTAGTTGTGCCTCTAAGCCTAATCCGGATTTACCTTGCTCCTCAGTCGAAACTCTCAGGTAAACAACCACAGCTGAAGGGGTGACAAACAAGCTGGAAGCTTGATAAGCTGAAGGGGTGACAAACAAGCTGGAAGCTTGATAAGTCAATCTTTCTACCCCATTAACCTACGCCAAGATGTCAGCTTATTGACAGGCTTGTTGAGAATGAGCTGTTGAACTCCCTGTTTTTGATAATGATAATCACTTACGAGGGGAGGGAGGGCGAGGTACACCTCGCCCTCCCAGATTGATTGATTTTACTATTGAAAAAATAGGGGAATTAGAAAGCTGTTTGGATCACAGCCATAGCCCTCAAACCTTTTTGAAAAAATCTTCGCTTATTCGGTCGAATAATCATCAAATTCCTCAGCCAATC
>NZ_JACJNU010000010.1:0-46770 GCF_014849525.1 Microcoleus sp. FACHB-SPT15
ATGAACTTCAATGATTTTCTGGCGAAATTCAATGGGATGAGGTTTCATTGGTGATTTTTATAATTGATGTACTTGAATTATATTGTGCCTCACAAGTGTGAGAATTGCTATAATAGCTGGATTATTGAGAACTTCAAGCTTACAATCAGCTATTAATTTGTGATCCACACTATTTTTTGTGAATGAGGGAATGTTCAGACAGTCAAAATTGAGATTGTATAAAGCTTCTTCAATGCGTTGGTTTTCACGCCGCCAATAAGCGTAAACTTTTTTAATGCATAGATCACCTTGAACACTAGCAAAATTTAGTAAGCCATTAGCTTGATGCGAGCTAACTCTGACATTTTGCCAATCCCAATAAAGAGAAACCAGATTTTTCTGTACGTTGGTTTGTCCTTTTGCTACTTTCATGTTTGTGCATTTAATTGTGTTTTTACCTCGACAGCTTCGGTAAATTACGCATCTAGCACAACAAAGTATTGTTCAAGGGATTCTCAAAAGATAAAGGTTCCCTAAAACAACTCACACCAAGCACGCGGAACGCTGTGCTTTCGGTGTGGGTTAATGTCTCAACCACAATATCTCTTTATTCAAGGGTTAAAGAGATTCTGTAGTTGAGACAGCAACCCACGCTTTGCATTTGATGCTGATGTCTCAGCTGTCTCCCAAAATCATAGCATTGACCCAAATTTCGTCAAGGATTTTAGAAAGTTTCATAGACGAAAAAAATCACGCGCAACTGTTGATAGGTGCTTTCTAACCAAGAACAGAGTAATCCTAACGCCCTGTTAGCACCTGTTCATATAGCTTACCAGCGCGTTCCCAAGTGTATTTTGATTCAATTAGCGATCGCCCATTTTCTGAGAGTTGCTTTCGTAATTGACGGTCTTCAAATAACCGACTAATCGCATACACATACTCCGTTGGTTCATTTGCCCGTAATGCCCTTAAAGGAACATCCGCACCATCAACTGCTAGTCCTTCCAAACCGCGATCGCTTCCTACCACAGGTACCCCTGCCGCTAGTGCTTCCAGTGTTTTATTTTTAATCCCAACACCAGTCCGGACTGGCACGACACAAACGGTTGCCTTGTGCAGATAATCCACCATCGACGGCACCTGACCCGTTACAGTAATGCCTTGGCATTCCTCCAATTCCAAAACCTCTGGCACTGGCTTTTTCCCTACCAGCTCTAGTGTTGCCTCTGGATATCGCCGCAAAATTTCTGGGAACACCTCTAAGCTAAAAAATCGCACAGCATCAATATTGAGTTGGTTATCCATTGCCCCGATATACATTAAGTGGTGTCCTCCAGGGTCAGAGAGGCGCTTTGGAAACAGTGCAAAATCAACACCATTTGGAATCACCGCAATTTCTGCATCTGGGTTGAACGTTGCAATCTGACGCCGATCTTCCGGTGTTGTAACAGCAATTGCCGCAAATTTAGAACAATATCGCTCCTCATAACGAGCCAACAATGGCAGATTCAACTGGTCTTTAATTTGATTTTCTGAGGCTCCTGTTTCCAACTGAACCCGGTGCATTCCATATACAGAACTATGAATATTCACAACTGTTCGTAGTTGTTGCTGCCATTCTTGTCGCACGTAGATTTCATTAGCACTATGTTCGCAGGTAATCACTTCAAATGTTGAGAGTTTCACTGCCTCATCTACCCATTCCTGCATTTCTGCCGAGTAGCAATTTAGTACGCTTAGAGGTGTTCCCTGTTGTAAAAACGTAGTGAAGCGCTGCATTCTCCCTAATAAGCTTTTCTCCCCCTCTGATACCTGGGGTTGAGGAAAAATCACCAATTCCTCCACCCATTTTTGCAGTTCTTCCACTTCCGCATCTATGACTTCTTCTGAGCGCTGAGTCACTAAGGTAATCGCATGACTCCCACTCAAATATTTCAGTAAATTGAACGTCCTTACCTGAGTTCCGCCTCGTGTTGGTGGATAAGGAAACGTAGAAGAAAGCATAAGAATCTTCATAGACGGTTAAGTTTTTCAAGATACTGCAATAAATTTATTGAGGGAGAATTTCTCGTCTAGGTCATCGTACTTCCTGATTGTTCAAGTATTTGCATTTAAGCTCAAACAACATTTTATTTAATATTTTTTCATTTTTTTGTGCTGCCTAATCCAAACGCCCTAAAAGTACTTGTTCATAAAGCTCACCCGCACGTTCCCAAGTGTATTTCTGTTCAATTAGCGATCGCGCATTTTGAGACAGTTCCTCTCTCAACCGAGCATTTTCAAACAATCGGCTAATTGCCTCGACATACTCCTGCACTTGGTTTGCCCGCAATGCCCTCAAGGGGACATCAGCACCATCAACCGCCAATCCTTCCAAACCGCGATCGCTTCCTACAATCGGTGTTCCTGCTGCCATTGCCTCCAGCGTTTTATTTTTAATCCCGTAACCTGTTCGTAGTGGTACGACGCATACAGTCGCTTGATGTAGGTATTCCACGATTGAAGGGACAGAACCCGTGACGATAATGCCGGGACGTTCCCCTAGCTTTAAAATCTTTGGAGTGGGTTGGGCACCAACAATCCTGAAGGTGGCATCAGGATAACGCTGCTGCAACACTGGAAACACCTCCAGGGCAAAGAATTGGGCAGCTTCAATGTTATGGATAGCATCCATAGCACCCACAAAGATTAACTTTTGTCCCCCTGGATCAACTGAACGATAGGGAAATAAGTTTAGATCCACGCCATTGGCAACTACCTGAATCTGGGCATCAGGACAGAGTTGAAGAAACTGCTGTTGATCATCCTCGGTGGTGACAACAATGTTGGAGAACTTGGCAGTGTAGCGCTTCTCGTAGCGAGCTAATAATAGAGAAAGATAAAGGCGATCGCGTAATGCATTCTGGGAAGCCCCCATTTCCAGATGGTTGCGAATCCAGCCATAGATCGAACTATGGACATCCACGACAGTTCGCACTGAGGTACGGAATTCAGGACGAACATAGATTTCATTAACGCTATGTTCGCAAGTAATGACATCACACTTCCCCGCTTTCACACAAGCATCTACCCAGGCTTGAACAGCTAACGAATAGCGATAGAGTACATTCGGTGGCGTTGCCTTAATCACTGAATTGGCAAAGCGCCCCACCTTACTCAACATCCCAGCAATCCCAGCTTTGCGATCGGGTTCTGGCGGTAGCGGAAAAATAATCAACTGACTTACCCAATTTTGGAGTTCTTCCACTTCAGCATCTGAGACTCCTGGATGACGTTGAGTAATTAGCGTAACCTCATGACGCTGTTGCAAGTATTTCAGCAAGTTAAAGGTTCTGATCTCGGTTCCCCCTCGACTGGGTGGATAGGGGAAGGTAGATGAGATCATCAGAATATTCATAAAGATTCCTGGGAAATACTTTAATTATTGAAGTTGAGAGGGTTCGTCTAGCTCAAAGACAACTTAAAATAAGTAAAGTCTATTACTAAATTCAAGAAGGTATTTTAACAGAATGCAACTCTATGGATTCTAACAACCATAAGAAAATAACTCTATCTATTGTTACTCCTACCTTAGGAAAATTCAGTGATTATTGGTTAGATAATCTGTTGAAAATTCAAGGCAATGTCCAATTTATTTTAGTTTATCCTCCTCATATCACAGCTAAAGTAATTAATGATTCGAGGATAAAAGTTTTAACTAGTCCCTACAAAGGCGAGATGATGCAAAGGTTCGTTGGATTACTCAATGCCGAAGGGGATTATATTTTAGCACTAGATGATGATGATTTTGTCCATCCTGAAGTCTGCAACTTGACGCAAGACTACTTTAAGAGATTTCCTGAGAGTTGGATACTCCGGTTGCAAAAAGCGGTTATAGACATCTCTGATGAAGCACGAATTAAAAAACCTTGGGATACTATACCCGATGTCAATCAACTAGAGGTAGACCAAAAGACATCGGAAAACCCTTATCCTTATCAACAGGGAAACTTTAAGGGATTATTAGAAGTTCCGATTGCTCCTTTAGATAAACACTTTGATAGCCGCTATCTCATTTTCCCCTTTCTAGAAAGAAGAGATAATGAAGGGTATCATTTTGAAAACTTTAACAATATTATTTGGAGAACTGAACTAGTCCAGCAAGCACTTCCTGAGCTTTCCCAAGCAACTAAAGTAATGGGAGCTATTACCTGGATACCTTCAACAGGGTTTGATCGATTATTAGGGTTATTTGTCCAAGCGAAATTTTATCAAAAAGATCTAATCATCGGACACTGGATGCCGAAACCCGAACAAGTTAGATACATTGATAAAAATCCTTCTCTAAAACCTCCGAGATTTCACGTTATCTCTGATGTCCTGCTAGCAAGGTATTTCCCTCAATATGGTTATTTTTGGAATCTTTTCTTTAGCAAGTTGTATGGAGTGCCAAGAACGATAGGTAAATTAGTTAAACTGAAGTTTACAAAGAAGGAATGATTAAACAAGTTTAAGAGCTTTCTTGAGCTAAGAGTAGATGTACAGAAAAAAGCATCCCTCTTTTGGAAGGAATAGATATCTATAAATAATTAGAAGTTATTTACATACAAATTGCTTAAGGTTATATTCTGTCACAGATTTGTGACTTTTGAAATCAAGTCCATAGAAAATTCAAGTTCTTAACTCCTTGAGAAACTGAAACTATATTCGATTCTATGTAGTAGGGCTTGGGCTAGGAGAAGGAAATTTATTACCTGGCAGATAAGGGGAAAGGTGTCAGGAAAAACCTCATTGAAACGATTTCAAACGATTAAATCACCAGATTTCTTTAAATTATTGCTGCTTCTTTGGGTGAAGGTGAGGATATGGAAATTCTTGAGTTAAAGTTTATCTTAAAGTTGTTGGAATTTGAAGGATACAAGGCACCTCTGCTTGAAATTAAGCCTGATTCTAAAATCTCAATTCCTGAGCAAGAGGAGATTTGCCGCAACTTGGGTGATCGCGGTTTTCTCATTTTTACCTACGAAATTACTAAATTTAAGATTGCTGCTCCCGGTAAATTTTTACTGAAGCAAGATTCAGATGACTTACCTTTGACGGAGCAGGAACTCAAAATACTGAAGGCATGTGCCAAAGGTGCGATGACACCCCAAGAAACTGACATTCCTGTTGAGGAGCAACAGGCAGTTATTCAAAGCTTAGCGAATCGGAATTTAATTCAGGTAAAGCCAAAGCACAAAAAGATTAAAGAAGTCTGGCTGACAGAGCGAGGTAAGGAGTATCTGCAATATGAGTACACTTCTAGAGACACAAATTTAGTTGTCAGCCTGGATTTGATGAGTAATTACCTCCAGTTTTTACGGGAATCTTTCCATGAGGTTCCGCTACCCGTATCTATGACAACGCAACCAGTCAGTGATGAGAAGATTTTACTGACAATTCGTGAATTAGATACACAACTTGCAACAGGTAACCGTCTGCCAATTTTTCATCTACGTGAGAGGTTAGAACTGATTTTATCAAGGGAAGAGTTAGACAAGACACTCCAGCGTTTACAACGACTTGACAAAATAGAACTGATTTCCTTACCAGCAACTAGTGCCTGTGCCTTCAGCGCAGAGCAAATTGATGCAGGAATTCCCATAGAGAGATGTGCCCCACTGTTTTTTATCACTTTGAAGTGAATCGGCTGGAGTTGTTAGAGTAAGTTTACAGTTTTGGTTGAGTAGCCGTACACGGCGATGAAAGCGATATCTTAGTCATGATGAAAATGCGATCGCCTTCCACTCAGTTATAGCAGTAGCCACTTAGGTTAGGACATCGACAGGAGGCTATGAGCCGTAGCTGGAGCCTCCAAGAGCTGAAAGCTGACCGCTGAAAGCTGACTGCTGCTTGCTATACCTACAACCCCAAATCTACTCCTACCCGATGGGCACAAGCAAACCCGGAAAAGGCTACTGCATTTAACCCCTGCCCTGGAAACGTACTATCACCAACACAGTACAATCCGGGTACAGCAGTTCTATTAAATGGCATCCCCAACAACCCCATCAACTTACGCTGCGGAATTGGGCCATAGGTACCATCCTCACGTCCTAAAAACCGCCGATGACTACGGGCAGTCCCCACTTCCATGAAGTCTAACCCGGCATCTAAGCCGGGAAAAATCTTCTCTAGTCGGTCAATAATCCGCCATGCAGATTCTTCCTTCTTCTGTTCATACTCACTACCAGACAAATGCTGCCAATCGTCTATCCAACTTGGGGTAAAGGTGTGAACAATGTGATAACCCTCCGGCGCTAAGTCTGGGTCAAGCAGCGTTGGGATTGAGACAAAAATTGTTCCCTCCGCTTCCTCCATCTTCTGCCAATTTTCCAGCAAAATATGATGACACTCTGTACCTGGTGGCAAGACTTCTGCCTTAACTCCTAAGTGCAAACTCAAGAAACTCGGTGACTTCTGGTAACGCTTACGCCACTTCTTCTCAGAGGTTGGCATCTCCTCAGGTGGCAGCAACTTCTCGAACGTATCCCAGCGAGTAGCATTAGAAACAATCCGCTTTGCCCGATAGACTTTGCCATCCGCCAGTTGCACACCTACCGCTTTTCCCTTTTCTGTCAAAATCTTGGTTACTCTGGCTTTGTAGCGAATCTGCCCTCCAACTTTCTCCAGTCCCTCCACCAACTTTTGGGCAATTTGCCCGACTCCACCTTTGGGATAGTTAATTCCGCCGTAATGTCGGTCAGAAAACACCATCCCAGCATTAATCATCGGTGTCTTATCAGCAGGGACTACTGACCAGCAGTAGCATTCCATATCAATAAACTGTAGGAGTTGGGGGTCACTGATATACTTGCGAGCAATGTCACCTGCATTCTGAGGTAGGTACTTTACTAAACCTAGACAAGCGAAGGGATGCTGGAAAAATACCCGCGTCAGGTAGCGGGGTTCTTCCAAAGACAGCAACTCCATTGCATTCAGGCAGTTAAACACCTTCCAGCATTCGTCGTAAAATTTGCGAATTCCCTCCCGTTCGTGAGGAAAGTAGGCTGTCAGTTCTTGCAAGAATTTCTCATAATCTTGGTGAACTTTCAGCTCTAAACCGGATGGGAGATGATAGTGAATCTGCACTGGATCTCGCACTGTTTCCACGCTGACATTCACAGCTTCAAGTGCCTTTGTGAGCAGATTCGTCGTTCCTTGAGTGCCAAATCCAAAAATCATTGATGCGCCAACATCAAATCGGTAGCCTTCACGTTCAAAGTATCCTGCACTACCACCAGGAATTAGGTAACGCTCTAGGACTAAGACGTTTGCGCCCTTTGCTGCCAGTTGAGTTGCTGTTACCAGCCCTCCAATGCCAGAACCAATAACAATAACATCAAATACTAATGTCTCATCAAGGGGATTTAAGCGATCGCTAAATGATTGAGGTTGGGATGCAGCAAGCATGAATCAGTCGTTTTAAAAGAAGTACTTAATGAATTTGAGTGTAGCGTTTCTTGCTCAACCAAGCGCTATTGATGCTCCTTAAAAAAAGAAAGTGGGAACCAGAATGCCTTAGCTTACTAGTCCCACCTGCCGATCCTTAATGAGAGGAGAACACTGAAAATTAATATACCCTTGTTGAAAATTGATGTCAATACTAATAAAAAAGATTTGCAATAAGTCTCTGATCCCAGCACAACATTGGAGGCTTGTATCGAAGTCAGCTATTATGGTTCAGGACTTCCCAGCCGTCATCCTCAAGGTATGAGCCTCTTATGTCCCTCCAACTGCGTGTCCATGTCCCACCACATCCACTAATTCAGCACTGGCTAGGTGTCGCCCGTGATGCCTCAACGCCACCACCAATCTTCAAGAGTGCAATGAAAGAATTGGGACGCTGGTTGACCTACGAAGCGATTCGTGACTGGTTACCCACCGAGGAAATCATGGTGCAGACTCCCCTCGCTCCTTGCTCCGCGACGATGGTGAATCCAGATGTACCGCTAGTGGTTGTGCCAATTCTACGAGCGGGACTAGCCTTATTAGACGGCGCACAGTCCTTGCTGCCTTTGGCATCCATTTATCATCTTGGCTTAGTACGGAATGAGGAAACGTTGGAAGTAAGTTGTTATTTGAATAAATTACCAGAGCGGTTGAATCCCCAGACGCGAGTCCTCATTACTGACCCGATGCTGGCAACAGGAGGGTCAATCATGATGGCAATAGCAGAACTGACTCAGCGTGGTATCGATCCGGCATTAACGCGAATTATTAGTGTAGTTGCAGCCCCTCCCGCTTTGCAAAAGCTGGGCGCAAATTATCCAAATTTGACCGTCTACACAGCGATGATTGATGAGGGGCTGAACAGCAAGGGATATATTGTACCTGGGTTGGGTGATGCAGGCGATCGCAGTTTTGGAACGTGACACGAATCGCGATTGGTTCACCAAGGTGAGGAAGGCAGGGCAGAAATTACTCCATCAACGCCTCTATCTTCCTGATCTCCCCTATCTCCCTCCTTCCCTTCTAGGTGGCAGTAGGGTCAACCAACCGTTAATCTTGAGAAAAGTTGCTTTTTAAACAATCAAGGGTACGAGAAAACGATGAGTCAGCGCGAGGGTTTTACAAGCGGATTTCTGGCTGGAGCGATAGTAGGCGGCATGGTAGGCGGCTTAATTGGCGCGTTGGTTGCTGGTCAACGAGATAATGACAGTGATGAGACAGAGCCATCTTTACTGAACTCCACTCGCTCAGAAGCCAAGCCTCTCAAAAAGAGAAAACGCCAGCTAAAAGCAGAAGACAGCATTGAAGTTGCTCGTCGCAGTTTGGAAGATAAAATCGCCCAACTGAATATGGCAATTGACGATGTTCGTCAACAACTCGGCACGGTAAATGGCAACGCTCAAGAGATAGACTTAGAGCGATCGCTCGATCCGTAAATAGCGAAATTTACTATCACCCCCTTGCCCTTATCCAATCTTATAAATGTGGCGTAGTGGGTAAGCCGGAACGTGATGATATCCGTTAAACTGGCATCTAGGGCTTAACCAGTCACAAAAACTAGCAAGGAAGCGTTTCAATCCATGAGTGCCACAGAACTGCTGACCAACAGTCTCGCCAACTTTCTCCAAATCTATCTGCTTCTAATTTTCGTCCGGATTCTGTTGACTTGGTTTCCCACGGTCAGCTGGATGAATCAGATCGCTTCTTTCCTAAGTCCAATCACTGACCCCTACCTCAATGTTTTTCGTTCTTTCATTCCGCCGATAGGAGGTCTAGATTTGTCTCCAATCTTGGCAATTTTAGTTCTGCAAGTCGTCGCTGGACTGTTCAGCAACATCTAGAGCTTCACCACAGTCCTGAAGCTAGTAGACACTTGAGTTACTCTAAACCCCTAAGAAGCCAAAAGCCGATTTAAGCGACTTACCCCGCTTTATCGGCGTACCTTGCCTGTAAAACCTGACGCTTTAAATTGCTCAAGTTTCAGAGGCGTTGATTGATTAGCTGGGACAGTAATCCTTAGCTCAAAATCGCTAACGCCTGGTGGCACCACATCAATCGAACCCAGGCGAGTGCGGTTCTCCATAATTGAATTGTTGTTGGCATCGTAGATGCGACCAAAAATGTCAGCATTGACGACCATTTTCCCAGAAGTATTCTCGGCTTTCCCAGTTACGAGGAAGCAATTAGCGGCGCTACTGGAACCTCCCGATGATACTGTTCCTTCTGCCAACTCTGGTGGGCATTCATGGTAAGAAAGGTCTGATAGTTGAATCTGAATTAACGCTAAGGCGGCTGGGGCAAAGACCCAACTCACCAGCCAAAAAAGACAGGAAACCGCGATCGTAACCAAGCCGCCTCGAAATCGCATAAACCCCACCAGTAATTAACATTACCAATAACTCCAACCCTCAGCTTACCGCGAATTCATAGGTAAACATCCTTGCTAGGGAATGGGATGTTGGGTACGCACAGAAATAGGGATGTAGCGAGATAGGGAGGCAATACATATGAACTTTGGAGTTTTTCACGCCATCACCCCATCCCCTCATCACCCCGTTCTCCACCATACAGTTGAATATTGACAACGAATGGGGAATATAATTCGTTAATGATCCTGCTTACTGCCAAAAGTGGTAATCCAGTCTTCTGACTTGATGTGTCATGAACCCAGACGAGATAGAAGCCGTCTTACAAATAGCCTTTATTCAGTGTGAAGCGTTACTATGCCCTCTCACTGACCAGCAGAAGCAAATCTTACTGCAAGTTTTTACTGAATCAGTGACTCGTGAATCACTGAAATCATTGGCGAATGGTAACCAGGAAGGTGAGGGAGCAAATCCTTTAGACGAACTGATGCCCGAACAGCGTCAGGCATTGTTGCAGTTTGTGAAGGAACAGGAAAAACTCGACCGTCCTTGGAAAATTAAATTACTAAATGACTGGCTGCACGATCGCAATTCTGGAACCGTACAATTCATCCGTGATGAATATGGCCCTCAATGGCTCAACCGCGTTAAGCCAGTACATTTAGCACAGTACTTTGAAGCCGCAACCTCATCGGATGGCTTAAAGTTGAAAGTAGGCGATCGCATTGAAGTCTCGAATGCCCTTTGGGAATGGGTACAAGAAAATGGGCCTTGTAGCCGCGAGTGGTTTCCTTGCACTGTGGTTAGGCTTTCTCAGGGATCAGATAGTAGCGACTCCTACCACAACGGTATCATCCGTTTCGACAACGGTACCGAGTACGAAATCCAAGGGATTTGTGAGTGGAATCGTTACAACTGGCGCTATGTAAGCGATTGAAAGTTGTTAGTTAGCGTCGCTCAAACTCAAAACGAGAAAGGTTTAATTAATGGTGGAACCTGCCTATTCAGGGTTTGTCGATATTACTCATCATTAGATTCCTTGACCACCGTCGAGGCAATTTCAGCCATTACTTTTTCCCGCATCTCTAAAGGCGCTTTTGAACCGGCAATGAATACTGCGATCGCAATACGCTTTCCGGTTGGGGAACTAATCAGACCAACATTATTGGCAGCGATGCCGATTCCTAGCACATCCGCTCCAGTGCCAGTCTTATGAGCGATCGACCAACCCGGCGGTAAACCAGCTTTGAGCCGTTGCTGTCCGGTTGGAGAGTCGGTCATAATCTGGAGCAATAGAGCTGTTGAATCCTCGGATAATAGTTGACGCGATTGCAGTTTGACGAGCAAATCAATCATCCCTTCCGGTGTTGCGGTATCTCGCGGATCGGTCAAAAATCTTTCCATGGCAGCCTTCTTAACGGCATCGGGAATCTGCCCAAGCGCTTCTTCATATTTCTGCCTGTCCACTAATTCCGGACGAAAGTTAGTGAGTCCGACAGCATCAGGCAGTAGTTGTTGTACCAAGCGATCGACACGAACATCACGAAGGTTGAGTCTTTCCAAGTTAGCTGTGACTTGCTCAGGTCCACCCACCAACCGAACTAATGCATCTGCTGCCGTGTTATCACTGTCCCCAACAGCTAGCTCCAAAAGATACTGGACTGTAAACTGGGCGCGATCGCCTGTGATGTCTTTGAGAATCGGATTCCATCCTGGCGCTAACTGTTCGCGAGTAATGGTGACAGTTTGGTTGAGCGAAAGTTTACCTTCGTCTACAAGCTTTAATACAACGATGCCAACGGGAAGCTTGAATACGCTTTGCATCGGAAACCGTTGATTGCCATTGCGAAACCAACGTTCACCTGTATCAAGGTCTAAAACTCCAATGCCAACATTACCTTGAGCGCTGGAGAGATCGAGATTGTTGAGTCGCTCTTGTAGCCGTGTGGTGTTGGGTTGTGTGGCGACAACCTCTGCCTTTCCCAGTCTTTTGTCTGCCATCGATTTTTCGGAATCCATTGTATCGGTAGACGCTGCGATCGCTACAGATTCACGAGACGGATCGGGCGACTGTACGCACCCTTGCAGTACACTACAACTCGCCAGAAGAAGTGTTAATAGAATTTGTTTGTTCATTGATACTGTTTTTGTTCAACATAGATTCTATTTTTGATGAATTAATTCAGGAGTCAACGTCAGTTTTAAGCTCAGTTTTAGGGCTAGTGCTGCTGTTTATCTATTAACTTGTTCAAAAAATGCTCTAGATTAAACCTTATTGGAAATCAACGACGTGTACTTTTATGCCATGTGATCGCAATTCCTCAGCCCTCTTTTCAGCACTGGATTGGTCAGAAAACGAACCCGCGTCAATGTAGGCACCTGACTCCGAGTCAGCCAAATAAGCCGTCTTCACATACTGGCGCACTTCTAGCAGAGTATAGGGGCTTTGAACAGGGACAACCACCACGTAGTTGCGATACTTCTGCAAAAGTTTTTGAGTGTCGGGGCCTGCAATGCCATCAGCCACCAGCCCTCTAGCATTTTGAAACTGTTTGACAGCACTTACTGTTTGCAACCCGAATATCCCATCAACTCCACCTATATGAAAACCAGCATCATCTAATTTTCGTTGCAGTTCTGCCACTTCTGGCCCCCTATCGCCAAGTTGTAACGGCAGGCTTAACGAGGCACTGATTTCTCTGAGATTTTTAATGGCATTTTCTAATTGCGTACTCGCACTTCCCGATCGATTGAGTAAAACATTCAGCCGTTCTTTTTCGAGTTCTGCCTGTGCGTAAGCCACCTTGCCTCGAATTTCTTCAAGCTGTTCCCTAACGTTTTTCTTGGCTTCAATCTGCCGTTGCAAACTTTGTTCTAAGCCTTGTAGGTCTTTTAATAGTTTTTCGGTGCGTCTTTGGCGCTCAATATCCGCCCATGCCACGATTGACACGGCAACAACTAAAAGTAGTACGAATCCGATGATGCCTCGGCGAATGGTTTGCTTGGCTTTCTTTTGAGCGGCAATCAAAGTCTGATTTGCTTCCGTTAGGAGTTGGCTTGCTTTTTTTTCTGCGGCTAAGGCGAGTTTGACGTGTCTTTTCTCTAATTCTTGGCTGGCGGCTAAAAACTGATAGTCTTGATCGCTCAGACTTTTATCTGCTGCCCAAGCCAGTGCATCATTTAATGCCTGCCCTTGACACAAGCGGGATTCGTCTTGACAATCAGACTCTAACCAAGCAGCGATCGCTTCTCCATACGGACGCAATAATGCTAATTCTTGTTTGACCCAATTCTGATTAAAAACTGCCTCATAAATGCGGTTATAAACCTTCAACAAGCCATTGCGCTTCACAACTAACCCGGATAGCTGCAATTTCAACTGTTCAAGACTGTTATCCGCGACAATTTCTCCCCGTTGCAAAATTTGCTGGTATAGCCCCAATAACCTACCCGTGCGCTGTTCGCTACCCAAAAGGCGATCGCGTATCGTTTTAAGATGCTCCGGTACATCCTGTGCTTCCCAATTTGCAATTAGGCGCGAGTCTACTAACTGCTCGATCCACTCCGATTCGCGCCCTTGGGAAACGTCCTCCTCAAGTGTGAGGATGAGTTGACAAAGCTTCTGGGTGAGGAACGGCTGACCCCCTGTCCACGCTAATACTTCTGCTAGCACTTTCTCAGGATTGCTGACTTTTCCAGCTAATCCTTGGGCTAAAGGTTGAGCCTCCTCAATGCGAAACCCACTTAACGCGATCGCTCGACCAATATTAAACGGTGTCCGGTTTCTGTCGGCAATCAAATCAGAAGGCAGCGCCACCCCCAATAGTGCAAACCGGAGGCGATTATAATCGGGTTGGTCAACACGCTGGTTGTAGCAAGCGCGAATAAGCGCAAAAAAATCATCCAGCGAGAACGGCAGACTGAGAACGCTATCAATTTCATCGACAAAAATCACAATCTTAGAGTCAATCGATGGCAGCAACACCGACTCAATAAACTCGCTCAATCGCTGTACAGGTGAAAGCCATTCGCGATCGCGCCACCAAGTCCGGAAATCAACCGTTCCGATGAGATTAAAACTTCGCCATAAATCGCAGACTACTCCGCCATACCACTGCTCAGAGGTAACTTTGCTGCCGATTCTCGTAAGGTCGATAGATGCACAGGCGAATCCTTCCTGTTTTAGCCTCTGCATCGTTTGAACCCGCAAACTCGATTTTCCCATCTGCCGCGAGTTCAGAACGTAACAAAATTCCCCAGCTTTCAAGCCTTCATAAAGGTCTTGGTCTGCCTGTCGCACTACATAGCTTGGGGCATTAACGGGTAGACTTCCCCCAACTTTATATTTGTAGACCTGATTTGGTAAGGTGTTCATCCACCCGCACTTATCACCCTCTCACAGGTTAAATCCAAATCCGGTAACATCGGCGAAACAATCCGCTCATTCTTTTGAAAAACCCGCTCTTCATACAATCCTTCAACCCACTCCAACAGCGTAACCCGCTTGTTTATCGGGTCAACAATCCAATACTCTGCAATCCCCCGCGCTGCATACTCAGACCGCTTATAACGATAATCTCGGTCAATGCCTTTCTTCTCTGGAGACACCACCTCAACCACCAACTCAGGCGGCGGCATATCAATCATGACAGTAGACCGACTTGCCCCTTTTAGCGCCGTTGCCAGTTCCTCAGACAGCACCATCAAATCCGGTAAGCGCGTCGTCGCCCGTGAACCACTCACCACAATTTCAGTCCCAACTCTTAAGCGATAAGAAGGAATCCCCTGCTGTAAAAAGCAAGCCAATAAAAACATGGCAATGCGCTGATTCAAATCGCTCTCTGGCGGCATAACGACCAACTCCCCATTCACCAATTCATAAAGAGTATCTGTCCCATCGTCATAGTTAAGATACTCCTCAAGCGTCATTTTCTGGGATGTGATAGTCATGGCTGCCCTACCTCCGATAAAGACATACCTGCGCTTACTATAGCGATTCTCACTCTTGTTGAGGTACAGTCTATTTCCAACTCCTGACTCCCTCAAAAGTCTGTAAGCTGTTAAGCATTTAATTCGGATAACACCATGTTCATTAATCCAAAATCCTCCGTTATTTAGGCGATAGCGATAGCGTTTGCGTGAAGCGTAGCTACCCCGAAGGGGAAGCATGGTGCGAAGCAGCAGAGCGAGACGTAGTCCAGCGCTGCCGCCTACGGCAGCGCGCGAAAATACTGACGATACAAATTGCAACGGGGCATTACCTCATTGCCATTGAGCTGTACTAACCCCATTCTCTGTAGCTGATATATCTGCATCGGTTCTAGCTGTACGCTTGCATCTGTCGTAACAACTCTTTTAAATACTGTTGCTAATTCTGGATTCTCTTGCAAGCTGAGAAGATGCCTTCGCAAATGGTCAATAAAAATTCCAGATTCTGTAGGAGCGGTTTTCAACAGTTGCTCTAACGTAATATCCTGACAACTAATCCGATAGAGAGCCAGCCGCACGAGAAAAGGATGCCCTCCCAGCATTGCCATTAACGGCTGAACTTGACGCTCTGTCCAATCGAGTCCGTGACGCCGAGCTAAATCAATCAACTGCTTTAGGCTAAACTCTGGTAATTCCACAGATAGTCCTACATTAAACGGGGATTGATTAATTTTTAGCGGGATATAAACTTCCGTGGAGTGTAGCACTACAAGCCTGAGTCGTTGCCAGATTTCCAGATTGTTTGCTTCCTCATACCAGTTTCGCAGCAGGGGGAAAAAATCTTGAGCGATGTCAGGATACTCAAAAATCCACTCAACTTCATCCAAACTCAAGACCAACGGACTATCAATTTGCTCCAACAAATAAGCCTGGAAATAAGTCGTGCAGCTAATCATACTACCCATCAATGTTTCATCCCAATAACGGTCGAGCATTGGCTCTAACTGTAATTGGTAGCTGACATTGGCACAGAACCAGCGCAAAAATTTATCCAGATTAGACAGAACGGTTCGCTCTGCCTGTCGTAAATTCAAACGCACAGTTCGATAGTTTTGCGATCGCGCATGAGCCAAAATCCTGTTAGTTAGCGAGGTTTTTCCCATCTGGCGAAGCGCTTTAATTCTAATGAGAGCGCCTGGTTCTTCAATCTCGTTGTAACAGTCAGATTCAATAGGAGGACGCTCGACATAGAATGGAGAATCAAAAGAGACTGGACGCGATGTAAACGCTTTACGAACCTGTTGAGCAACACTAAACTCTTGTTCTTGGCTACATTGGCTTGTTTCAACTCCAGTACTAGCAGAGGCTTGCAGAAATACTTCACTATTAAAACTCGATCTCTGTTGCGTTTTTCCTCTCTCCCTATGATCAAGTTGAGCTGAACGAGAGCCAATCAGTGCTTCCCTATCAACAATAGCTTCCCACTCCTCTAGCCCAACTGCCTGACAAATTGCTTGGAAGTAGGTTTGTTGGATGCGACGGCTTTCCCAAAATCTCCTCAAAGTGGTTGTTGAAACTCCAGCACATTCAGCCCAATCTTCATCTAATTTGTTCCAACCCTTAAGTTTTCTATATACATCAACGGTTTCTAGCCCGTATTCTGAAGCCGAGAGAGACGCTGCCATGTCTATCGTTTGCAGTGATAGTTTATAGTTTTCAGTCTCCTAATGATAAGCGGTCACACATTTAACTTGCCTCTTGAAACTTTAGGGCAGATGGAGTGATAGGGAGATGGGGAAAGGGGCGAGATGGTTGGTTTCCTCACCTTAAGATCATGCAATATTCTGTACACATCAGCAAACCCTAATTATTATAAATTTAGGTTTAAAAATACTACTGAGCTTAAAACTGGACTTAAAACTGATTTAATTATATTTTTATTAGGTGCCTGTTCACGAATTAGTTTAGTTTGCTATTTAACAAGTAGCTGAAATTGGTATTAGAGAAGCTTAGCTCGAAGCTGCTCAACAAATTTTGGGTGTATTGGATGAAGAAATAATTAGTAAAAAAACTGAATTAAGCCTAAAGGTCTTTGTCAATCCAGTTAGAAGAAAAGATAAGGAAAGTTTAAGTTGATAATCCTAAATATTGTCGTAAGGATTGCCGCATGGTGTCCACTGGCGGTGTTTGTCCTATCCAGATTTTGAAAGCAGCGGCTCCCTGTTGTACCAACATTTCTAATCCATCTATTGCAATAGCACTCTGTTGTTTCGCTTGTTGGAGAAACAGGGTTGGGTTGGGGGTGTAAATCAGGTCATAAGCGATCGCATTTTCTTTAATCGCTTGCATCGCCACGGCATTAACAGGAGACTCTTCAACGTGAGGATACATCCCTACGGGAGTTGTATTTACTATCAAATCGGCTTGGGATAGTAGTTCCGGCAGTTGCTCCCAAAGATGAATATCTAAGCTTACTGGTAGGGAACTATCCAGCCAACTTTGCTCAAAAGCACTTAACTTCTCCTTGTTGCGACCAACAATGTGGATTTTAGTGCAACCTAATTGAGTACAGCCAACAACCACTGCTCTCGCCGCCCCGCCATGTCCTAAAATTACGGCTGTGGTTTGACTCCAGTCGCGATTGTGAGCTTGCAAGGGTGCAATAAAGCCTTCCACATCGGTATTCGTACCACTCCAACCCGATTCTGTGCGCCAAACTGTATTCACCGCGCCGACAACTTTTGCAACAGATGACACTTCTGACAACAAAGAAATAATTGCTTGTTTATGGGGAATAGTAACGTTGAAACCGACTAGACCAATAGCCTCAAAACCTGTGATCGCTACATTCAAATCAGCCGCGTTTATAGGTAAAGGGAGGTAGACATAATCGACACCCAAAGATGCGTTAACAGAGCGTTGCTGCAAAGCGCAGATCGCTGCATTGTGCATCACGGGGGATAAAGAATGCTCAATCGGGTTACCAATCACACCCAGTAGTTTAGTTGTTCCTGTAATCAGTTGCATCAAGTCCTAGTATTTCTCTTTAGTGAACAAAAAATGAAATTGAAATGCACACCCAGCTAAGATACCAGAGGTTTAACGCCACAGTTATAGCGGTTCTCAAATAAGTGGGGTACACTCAACTTCTGCCCTTTGCCCTCTCTCTGCCTTCTGCCTTAAAGCCAACGACTTTGTACCTCAGCAAATAGAGAAACGCTATATCTCAGACTTATGGCTGAGAGTCTTGACATACCACGCTTTGTTCAAAAACCTCATTGTGCAATCTAAAAATTAGGACAGTCTTTAGTAGTCGAGGAGTACTGAGACTGGATAAGCTGGTAGTCAAGCGCTAGTCAAGAGAGTATTTTCATGAATTTGGTTTCTTGTACGAGTTGTGGACAAGAAAATCCTGGTGGGGCACGTTTTTGTTCTCGCTGTGGTGTCTCTCTGCTGACACAGAATGCCAATCACAATGGCTTAACCCCTGGCACTTGGTTACGCGATCGCTACATCATTCGCCGTCCACTGGGGCAAGGTGGATTTAGCAGAACCTATTCGGCAGAAGATACAGGACGTTTCAATGAACTGGTTACTCTCAAAGAACTAACGCCAACTAATCAAGGAACTTACGCACTCCAAAAAGCCGAAGAACTGTTTCAACGAGAAGCAGTGATGCTGCACAAACTTCAACATCCTCAAATTCCTCGATTCTGGGAGTTTTTTCGCCAAGAAAAACGGCTATTTTTAGTCCAAGACTACATCGATGGTAAAACCTATCACTCTTTATTAGAAGAGCGAATTGCCCAAGGACAAACCTTCAGTGAAGCCGAAATCATCAAGCTATTGCAGCAATTACTTCCTGTCTTAAGCTATCTCCACTCTCTAGGTGTCATCCACCGCGATATTTCCCCAGACAACATCATCTGCCGTAATCAAGACAAACTTCCAGTTTTGATTGACTTGGGCGGTGTCACACAAATTAGCCAAAAAGTTGCCACAGCCGTTGCGAGTTCCCAAAATTCCACGCCATCTATTGGTGGTACTCGCTTGGGTAAAATTGGCTATGCTCCTGATGAACAACTACGTTTAGGAATAGCCGCTCCTCACAGTGATTTGTATGCTTTGGGTGTTACAGCACTTGTCTTGATGACGGGCAAGCCACCTCAGCAATTGATTGACTTAGAAACGATGCAATGGGACTGGGAAACGTATGTGAGGTTAAGCCCGTTCCTAACTGGTATCTTCAAACGAATGCTTGCAACGCAGCCTGTAGAACGCTTCCAATCGGCTGATGAACTATTACACCAACTAGCAACTCGTAGTAGCGTCGCCCCAACGCAGTTGTATCCTCGTTTTACTCAAAATGATCCCCCAGCAAACTATACGCCAGCAACACCAACCAATAATTCCGGAAGTGGGAATATATTTGATGCTTCCGTCATTGTGCCCAAAGAAATTCAAGGCTGGAACTGGGGCGCATTCTTCCTACCTGGTTTTTGGTGCATTCCCAATCGGGTTTGGATTGGACTACTTGCTTGGACGGACTTTAGCCTGATTACTGTCCTGTTTACCTTTGGCATGACTTGGCCAATTATGGCAGTAATTCTGGGTGTCAAGGGTAATGAGTGGGCTTGGAAAAGTCGTCGCTGGCAGAGTGTAAAGGATTTTAAACGCCATCAAAGAATGTGGGCGATCGCAGGATTCTTCATTGCAGCAGCAATTTTACTCATCGCTTCGCTAGTGGTTTTGGGAATTTTGGCTTTGGGCGTATCTTCTATGGGTGGAATGGGCGGAATGGGTGGATCGGGTGACTAGTGCAGCGCGGCAGAAATAAGTAACCAGTTAACAGGTGCCGCGATTAAAGTACGTGATTGAGGATACGCAATCGATTCTAGAACCAGCCAGGGCACTTGCGATCGCAATCTCAAGGTTTGATTTTTCGTACTTAGTGCGTCAGTCTTAGTATGGTTAAATGTTGATGCGCTAAGTAAGGTTGCCAGCGTCAGAAGGACAAATTTCAGCGATCGCGCTCACTGCCTATGCAGGAGACGTTAATCAACAGCAGGCAGTTACAGTCGGGTTTCAGATGCACGTTCCTAACCCCGTGGAACTAGAGAAGTTGGCAAGAGCGATCGCAAATCTTGTCCGTTAGACTTATAGGCTGGTTGCATCCGCTATATCTGTTATGGTGTGGCGGATGCAAACATCCACCACGACACCTAAATAAATTTGGACAAGCAACGACCTTAAATAGAAACCGAAAGTTGAAGAATCGCGATCGCAAAGTTTGCGCTAACAATTTAGAGAGATTAACCTAGACATAAAGAAAAACTCCTTCCTAAGATAGGTGCATGATCGACATCTTTATCTCTTACTCCCAAAAGGACAAGGAGTTTGTCACGAAGCTTTATGAAGCCCTCTGCCAACAACAGTGGGACATCTGGGCGGAGTGGGAGAATAGATTGCTTATAAATCAACGTCTCAATGAAGATTTCAGTATGGCGGGAACTGGAGTTTAAACAAATCGCAATCGGAACAGAAATTACCCAGGGAATATAACATGAACCAAAACGACGTTGATAGCACTCATTCTTTAGCCTTAGAAACCGCTTGGCAGCGTTACGCGCAGTTTGAAACAAATGCCTCGGCAGCGCTTAAACAATACCTAAACTTGCGAGGTTCGGTAATTGTTCTCACTGTACTTGCCACATTAGTTGCCGTCATCACATCTTGTAGTGACAATCACTTTTTGGCACCACCTGTAGATGAAGCCCTAAGGCTCAGCCTGATTTTAGTTCCGATTGTTAGCTCTGTAATTTTGGTCTTTGCTAACAAACTGCAACAGGGACAATACTGGCTTGTTCTAAGAACAGGTGCAGAAGAAATTAAAAAAGAGATTTACCTGTACCGGACACTCCTGCAAACACAATCAACTCGTCATCAGTGGCTCTCAGAACGTGTCACAATGATTCAGCGAGAAGTACTTGAAACCCTTGGCGGTAATTGGGTACTCAAACCGTCTTACACCGGAAACCTTCCTTCAGATTATTCCAGTGAGACTCCCCACAGTGACCCAGGCTTTAGTGATTTGCTGGCTGACGACTACCTACACTATCGGTTAGACGCGCAGATTCAAGTCTACTCCCAGGAACTAGCGAGACTCCACACCAGCAAAACTCGCTTACAAACTGGCATCTTCACGTTAGCAGGGGTAAGTGCTTTTCTCCCAGCAATTGGGAGCAACTTCAGTATCTGGGTTGCCTTTACAACCTCACTCGGAACTGCTTTAACGGTTTGGTTAGAAGTGTGTCGTCTTGACTCTAGGATTAACACTCTCCACCAACTGATTCTTGAACTCAACCTGATTCGAGACCACTGGCAAAGCTTGAGTCAAGAAGAACGAACTGGCAACGAGTTTTTCAAATTAGTAATCGCTACTGAACAAGTACTTTGGAGCCAGCATAACCAGCACATTACCCAACTGCGTCGGGCGGTTGCTCACTTGCAGACTGAAACGAATGATTTGCTTACCCAGGTTGTCAATGCTCCCCCTCCCACTGCCATTGAGCAAGCGCTGTTACCTGAAAAGCACAGCGAAGTGGCAACTCTCTTGATAGAAGCCGAAGTCTCACCCCAGGAAGTCGTTGTCACCGATATTGCTCTAAAACCCAAACAGGAGCAACCCATCCCCATCAAAAAAGGATTACCTCATGCCTTTGTGGTCATGCCTTTTGGTCGAAAACAAGGGGCTGATGGTCGTTGGATTGATTTCAATAGTATTTACCAAGATTTAATTAAGCCGGCGCTGATAGAAGCTGGCTTTGAGCCATTTCGGGCTGATGAGGAAGCGGTGAGTGGTGATATTTTAACGGATATGTTCCAAGAGCTTTTGCTTGCGGATTTGGTTATTGCAGACTTAAGTATTGATAATGCCAACGTGTTTTACGAGTTAGGTGTTCGTCACGCTCTCCGCAAGAGAGGGTTGATTCATATTCAGTCGGGTCGGGCTTATATGCCTTTTGATATCTTCAACGTTCGTGCCCTTCCTTATCACTGCGACGAGAATGGTCGTCCAGACCTTAACTATCTGGAGAAGGATAAGGAGGTGCTTGTTAAGATGGCTCAGGCAACTTGGGAATCAGACTATAACCGAGTTCACAGCCCCATTTTCAATTTACTAGATGGTCTAGGTGAACCCGATCGCAAATCACTGCGAACTCCCCTAGCGACTGGTTACTGGCAGGAACACAAAGAGTTGCAGGAACGGCTGGCTATTGCCCAGCGACAAAAGCGGATTGGTGATGTGTTGCTGTTAACTGAAGAGGTTAGCAATCCTTTAATTAAAGAAGAAGCAATTGCCGATGCGGGTCGAGCCTTGAAAAACCTGGGAAATCATGCCCTTGCTTTAAAAGAGTATCGCCAAGGTCTCAAGCTCAATCCCGAAAACTTGGAGTTCCGGCGTGAGGAAGCCTTTCACCTGAGCCGACTGAAGCAAACGGATGAAGCGATCGTGAAATTGGAGTGGTTACTTCAGGATGAACCCGACAATATCGAGACAATATCTTATCTAGCTCGCATTTACAAGGAAATGTGGCGGGATGAATGGGCAAGCCTTCCTCTAGAACAAGAGCGCTTAAAAGTCGCTTACGAGGCTGTCCACTTGCTAAAAAAATCAATTCAAATTTACCTCAAAGGCTATCGATTAGATCAGAATCACTACTATTCGGGGATTAATGCCCTGATGTTATCGGCAGTTCTGGATTATCTAGCGCAGCAGGTTGACACGGACACTGACCCGGATGTGGAAGCAATCAGGCAACAGTTACCTTCTCTGACAGGCGCTGTGCAGTTTAAGCTGGAAACCGAAGCCCACCACGATACCAATGATTTTTGGGTACTTCTCTCCTTGGGCGATTTGGCGGTGATCATTGCCGAAGAACCAAAATTTGTGACGAGAGCTTACAAAAAAGCACTTATCCTAGCCGGGAAAAACAAATTTGCCTTAAAGTCTACACTCTCTCAACTGCAACTCTTGGATTTGCTGGGGTTCCGCTCCGAGTATGTGAAAGCTGGCATAATCGTCCTTGAGGCAGAGCTTCGCCGATTGGAACACACGGCAGTCGCGTGGCAGACTGATAGCCGCCCACAACAAGTGTTTCTCTTCTCTGGTCACATGATCGACCATCCCAAGCGTCTCAAGCCACGTTTTCCAGCCGCGATGGAAGACGAGGCGCGTGAGAAAATTGAGCAGGTACTAGATAAGTTGAATGCGTGTTCAGATTCTTTAGCGATCGCAGGTGGGGCAGCTTGTGGAGGAGATATTCTCTACATTGAAGCTTGCTTGAAGCGCCAAATGAAAGTAGAAGTTTATCTTCCCTTTTATCAGGCGGAGTTTATTAAAGAGTCAGTCAGCTTTGCTAATGAGCATTGGGTAGAGCGTTTCTATAAGATTCAAAATCATCCTAATGTAACAGTCCACTTCCAGCGTGACCGAGTTGGCGAGGTGCCACCACAAGACAATCCCTATGAGCGCAACAACCGCTGGACTCTTTACTCAACATTAATGTACGGAATAGATCGAGTGCGATTAATTGTATTATGGGACGGCAAAGGCGGTGATGCTCCTGGTGGTACAGGTGATATGGTGCAGCAGGTACGTCAACTAGGCGGAATCGTCGAGCATCTGGATACGACAAAATTTGATTTTTGGAAGACTAAAAACCCGGTGATGGAGCCTACTATATTGCAAAAGGTTCTCGGTTAAACTTGTGGTCAATAGACTTCTTGCTCCAAGTTAGGACAAAGGTGAAAGGGGAAGACAACCCCTTTACCCTTTTACTTTTTCCTCAGAAGTAAAAAATTCACAAAAAATTCACTTTGCCAAAGAATAATCTAATATCATTGGTTTCATTACATGGAAAAAACCTGGAAACATACATTTAAAAACGACCGCACAGTCGAGCTAATTCAAGTTAATACGTTTGAGGATTTATCAACAGCACTGCCTCAAATTGGTTTCCATGAGCCACACCCAACTTTAGTATTAGTCGGTGGAGCAAGTGGGATTAGTGAGGCAGACAAGACCTACTTACAACAGATGTTTATAGATGCGATCGCTCCCATTGCACAAGAACTTAACGTGACGGTTGTGGATGGTGGTACGGATTCAGGAGTCATGCGCTTTATGGGTCAAGCCCGTAGCGCAGTTGAGGCAACGTTTCCCTTAATTGGTGTCGCAGCGATTGGTACAGTCAATCTTCCTGGTAATCCGCCTCTATGCTCAGATGCCGCAGATCTAGAGCCAAATCACACGCACTTTGTTCTTGTTCCTGGTTCAAATTGGGGTGATGAATCACCATGGATAGCCCGCATCGCGGGTTTAGTGTCTCAAGGATTTCCCTCCGTCACCGTAGTCATTAACGGTGGAGAAATAACCTTTCGAGATGTCTCGAATAGCGTCCAAGCAGACCGTCCCGTGATTACCCTTGATGGGAGTGGGCGAACTGCTGATAAATTGGCAGCAGCACTACGTGGGGAATCAACAGATGCGAGAGCAACACAGCTAGCCTCGTCGGAACTGTTGCAAGCGATTGACCTGATTAAGAATCCGGCTCAGGTTACTCCAAGGATAAAACAAATACTGTCTCAGCTATTGCATATCTAACTCACATAACCTAGCAAGGCTAACTCTGATAGCTGACTTAGCTCAAACCTGAACTCAAAATGGAAGACTAGCACCTGGTGCAACGCTCAAGCTTTGTGCGATCGCATTCTGCCAAGCTATCCAAAAATGCGATCGCATTTCTACCAGTGTGCAAAGTGCGATCGCCTGTCCTTGAGCAGTGATAGGCTAGACCTTATATCCTACTGAACTAGTAGAATTTTTTGTCATGACCTCTCCTATCCTGAGCCAGTATGACAACCATTGAAATTGTTTCAGAAGACAGAACAGAGCAAACAATATATCGAGCTATTTGTGGTGAGCAAGAAGCTACAGGTGCAACACCAGGTCAAGCACTCGATAGGATTGAGCAGGAATTGACAGCACGGGGAGGTGAACAGAGCGGCTGTACAGTGGTGATTGTGCAGCGATTTCTTCCCGATGACTTGTTTCCAGCACAGCAACAAGCACGGTTACGGGAACTGATGGAGCGGTTGCATGAGGCTGTTGCTATTGGAGAGGCACTTGCTCCTCAAGTTCAGCAAGAATTGGAAGAGTTGGTAGAGGCTGAGTTGAAGGCTACGATCGAGCGTTCTGCTAGAATTCTCAAGCAAACTCAACGGGAGGAAAAGTAGCCCCACTGATTTTGTTTCAATATCGTGAACCCTAATCATCCCTTCGTTGCAAAACGGGCAAGATATCAGTGTGAATACTGCCACGCACCAGAAGTTATATCTAACATTGCTTTCGAGGTGGATCACATTATTCCTCTTTCTAAAAACGGCTTAGATGTGGAACAAAACTGGGCGCTTGCCTGCCGTGTTTGCAATCTTCGCAAATTGGATCGTGTAGATGGTTTTGACCCAGTTAGTCAGCAGCAAGTACGCTTGTTTAATCCTCGCATAGATATCTGGAAGGAGCATTTTGCCGCCCCAACAGAAGAACCTTTCCTACTAGAAGGCAGAACACCTATTGGTCGGGCTACTGTGGAACGGCTGGAGATGAACTCCCCATTGCAACTTAGAGCCAGAGAGATATGGATAGCATTGGGAATATTTTAAGATTGTGCGATCGCATTTCTAGCCGTGTGCAAAGTGCGATCGCCTCTCCTTTGAACAGTGATAGGCTAGACCTTAGACCCTACTGAACAGTAGAATCTTGCGCCATGACCTCTCCAAGCTTGAGTCAGATTGAACAATTCATCAGCCTCTTATCTTATGAAGAGCAATTGTGGTTAGTTGAGCGAATTATTCATAACTTGCGACTTACTCGCTCCAATGACAATCTCAGCACTCAACCCCAGACTTTTGAACAGGAACTGTCTCTAATGGCAAACGATCCAGCTATTCAGGAGGAACTCAAGGCAATTGAGCAGGAATTTGCAATTACTGAAATGGATGGCTTGACTTAATTGTGAACATTCAGCGGGGTGAAATTTACTTTGTCAACCTCAATCCAGTCCAGGGTAGAGAACAAGCAGGTCAACGTCCTGTCCTTGTTCTTTCAATTGATGAAATTAACCGCCTGCCTTTAGTAGTAATAGTTGTTGTGGGAACTAAAGGGGAAAATATTCAACGCGATTATCCAACCAACGTGCGGGTTTCTCCGGCAGAAAGTGGTTTGCCAATTGAAACAGTTTTCTTATGTTTTCAAATTCGCTCTCTCGATCCAAGACGTTTTCCAGAACAATCCGCAGGTAGGCTTTCTGAACAAGCTATGTCACAGATTGAGACGGTAACTCGCTATTGCTTGGGATTGTGAATAGGGTGAGGGGGAGATACGCTCCCTTTCTGCCAACCTATCCAAAAAAGCGATCGCATGATAGCAATTCCCTCCTAAAGATTTGTCAATAAAACTTGACCCTATTGCAGAAATCACTCAATCTGCTAAGGTAATCATAATCAAAATAAAAACCTAAAAATCTTAGCGCCACTCAAAAGCTGTTGACACCAGCTAAGAGCGGCTAACCCCCCAACTGAGTAAGCAGTCTGGAGGCTAGAAGAAATGGTAACACTCCTCTAGCCACCCCGACTTTCTATGCGAATAAAGCGGGGTGGCTAATATTTTGGGTTTCTACACCTCAACCCAAAACAGGAGCAATCTACCTTCATGTCCCAGAACTTAATCACCGCCGGGTTCATCGACCCCGGACAATTACCCATCGACCAAGTGCGGCAGCAAGTTGCAACCTTCCTCAAAGTTTCCCTCAACCAAATCGATCGCATAGAGTGCTGGCAGCACCAAATCTGGGTGAAACTCGTTGAATCCCGTGCCAAATTCATCAGTTATCGCAGCTTGCCTCTCTGGATTGAACAGGGAATTGCTGTTATCAAACGCTGCACATCCCGCCCCAGCCTCGACCAATTAGGCGAAATCTTACGCAGTGAACGAGATTGGTACGATGAGCATGACAAGCCTCAAGCCGTGCAACCTTGGAGGGACGCTTGGGCGCAACAAGCTCAACACTTGCGGGAAGAAGAAGAACGCACTCTTCCCATTCGCGCCCATCAACAAGCCGGAAGCGAGTGGTACTCGGCTTGGCAACAAGTGTTGTACTGTTGCCGAGATTTTACTGGACTAGAGCGCTTAGCCCCGGAAATTCGACAGCAAAGCCAGGAATTTGCTGACTTACCAGAGGTGATGCAAGCAATGCAACAACTGTGGAACCAGCGCTGGCAGGAACTAAAAGATGCGATCGCTTCTGCTTAATTATTCTGTCCCATCTATTTTGCCTGAAATGGTGTGAACTTTCCTCCCAATCCTTCCACAATGGTTTGGGTATTGGCAATCAGCATCTTCTCGTAAGTATCACCCTCTGAACCCTTTTCTCCAATTCCATCGGCATACAATTTTCGCTCTGAAACCTTAACATTTGCTTCTTTAGCTACCGACTCAATCAGCTTCGGATTAACTGTAGTTTCAGCAAAAATTGTGGGTACGTTCGTACTTTTAATCTCTCCCACCAGTTCTTTCAACCGTCCTGCTGTTGCTCTTTCATCTGTGCTAATACCCTGTAAAGCACCTTCAACGGGAATACCATAAGCGGCAGAATAATAGCCCATTGCATCATGGGTTGTGACTAACGTGCGTTGATTTACTGGAATTGTACTGATTTGCGATTTAATCCAGCTATCTAGCTGTGCTAGTTCACGGGTCATTTTTTCGGTGTTGCTGGTGTATCGGGCGGCATTATTAGGGGATAACTTTTCCAGGTTGTCGCTAATTGTCTCAGCGATGCGGATACCATTTTTGGCATTATTCCAAACATGGGGGTCAGTTTCACCATGAGCGTGACCTGCTTCTGCTTTTTCCTCACCTTCATGTTCATGAGCTTGACCTGCTTCTGCTTTTTCCTCAACCTCATGATCATGCTCTTCACCAGCAAGGGGTTCAGGAACAGCAATTTCACTGACGGCGACTTTGGAGGCAGAATTTTTGCTTGACTCGATAATCTTGATCAACCCCGGTTCAAAACCATAGCCATTGTAGAGAATGAGTTGTGCTTGTTCGATCGCTTTGCGATCGCTTGGCTTTGGTTCATACACATGGGGGTCTGTCCCTGCCGGAATCAAACAGGTAAGATCAATCGTGTCTTGGGCAATTTCTTGGGTAATGTCGCAAAGGACACTACTAGTTGCGACAACTTTTGGCTTTTCGCTATTTGCTGAGGACGGTGATGTCGCTGTTGTGTCAGACGCTGAATTAGTTGTCTGCTGACGGACACTACAGCTTGTTATCCCTAGTGCCAGTAGCAAGAAAGCTGTGCTTCCTAAGCTGCGAGTTTTCATGACGATGCTTTTTAACATGACCAGTCTTTGAGCCAATATAATAGAACGATAATTATTCTCATATTGCTCGTTAATGTTAGAAGTTCAAGACTTAGCTGTCAACTACCGGGGGGTTCGCGCTTTAGGGAATGTCAGCTTCTACTTACAACCAGGACAGTTAGTTGGTGTGATTGGTCCCAATGGTGCTGGTAAAAGCACAATGATTAAAGCGATGTTGGGATTAGTGCCTACAGCAAGTGGTGTCGTGAAGTTTTGCGGACAGGTACTCAAACAACAGCTTCGTTGCTGTGCTTATGTGCCACAGCGATCGCAAATTGACTGGGATTATCCGACAACCGTTTGGAGTGTGGTGATGATGGCGCGTAGCAAACACACCGGATGGTTTCGTTCCCCCACTCATCAATCTAAAGAAATTGTTGCCACCGCACTTCAACGGGTAGGAATGTGGGAACTGCGGCATCGTCAGATTGGCGAACTTTCAGGTGGACAGCAGCAACGGGTTTTTTTGGCACGAGCGCTAGCACAGCAAGCCTCTTTATTCTTATTTGATGAACCCCTTGCAGGTATTGATAAAAAGACTGAAGCGATTATTTTTCAGATATTTGCTGAACTAAAGGCAGAGGGGAAAACTTTATTAGTTAGTTCTCATGAGTGGGGGAAGGAATTGTCTCACTATGATCGCTTGCTGTTGTTAAACCAATATTTAGTTGCTAATGGTTCTCCTCAAGAGGTGATGACATTAGACAATATTCAACAGGCTTATGGTGCTGGTTTACAGTCACAACTTTTGAATGAGTCAGCAGAGACAATGTATGTTTGTTAAGGCTTGGTGATTATTTGAAGCTAAAACAGGCATAAAAACCAAAATCTACAATTGATATGTTGAATTGGTTAATAGAACCGCTGGGCTACGAGTTCATCCGAAATGCGATCGCAGTTGGTATTCTCACGGGAATTCTTTGCCCGGTGGTGGGTACCTATCTGATTGTTCAGCGCATGGCTTTACTGGGAGATGTGATAGCCCATGCGGTTTTACCGGGACTTGCGATCGCGTTTTTCTGGGGCGTTAATATCTTACTCGGAGCTTTTATCTCCGGTGTCTTGAGTACATTTGTCATTGCCTGGATTCGCTCTCAATCCCGCGTCAAAGTTGATGCAGCAATGGCGCTAACCTTCTCTAGCTTCTTTTCTTTAGGTATTGTTCTGATTACCTTATTAAAAAGTAAACTAGACCTAGATAGTTTTCTATTTGGTGATATCTTGGGCGTGACAATCAATGATGTTCAACGCACAGCTATCATTACTGTAATTATTTTACTTTTGGTTAAACTCTTCTATAAAGAATTACTATTTTTTACCTTTGATAAACTGGGTGCTAGAGCGCTTGGGTATCCGATTAATGCCCTTCACTACGGTTTAATGGCGGGCATCACGCTCACGATTGTTGTGAGTATGCAAACTGTAGGTGTTGTGCTAGTTATTTCCCTACTCGTTGGGCCTGGGATTACAGCATATCTCTTGGTGAAAGAACTACACCAAGTCATGATAGTGGGAGCAATTTTAGGAATTATTGCTAGTATCAGCGGGGTTTACAGCAGCTACTACTTGAATATCCCCTCTGGCCCAGCGATCGTATTAGTAACCTTCAGTTTATTTTTACTTGCGCTTTTATTCAGCCCTTCACAAGGGATTTTGACACGTCCAGAAATTGCCAATCGTACAACTGCAATTTTGCGATCGCTGAAATCTCAAAAACATGGTGATAAGTAAACGGCAAACTGAAGGCGAGATTCCCGTCTTCTCAAAGAAGACGGGAATCTGAACCACTGATAGCTGAGGGCTTTGGAGCTATATAGCAGTAGCCACTTAGGTTAGGACCTTAACGGGAGCTTGCGTTCCTTCGCTAGAGCCTAATTGACTGAAAGCTGACCGCTGAAAGCTGACTGCTGATTGCTATATCAAGCATTTGCTGAGAGGAAAGGAATACTCTGGGCGAGTGGGTCTTTAACCGTAATCTTTTGTTTCATTGCCCAATATTCACTCAAAAAATGAATTTGTCTAAATCCAACAATTAAATTTAGTCCTGGTACAAAAATCCACCAAACAACAAGCGGTGCTTTCAAACCTTCTTGGCGATAAAGTTCATTCACCGTTTTATACAACCTGAATTGAACAATATAAATCCAAGCAACACCTAGCAAAGAAAACCAACCAAACCATCCGGGAACATCCGGGTCAAATATCCATAAAGCTTGGGGAACCACTACACCTAAGATAAAAGGAAGTAAGCATAGCGTACCTGACCAACCATAGCCATTGTAACGACGTAATTCCTCTTGGATTATCCACTTGTACCAACCGTAATAAAGCATCAAGCTGGCACCTGAGAAGAGAATGACTTGCCATAGAGGGCGCGGTTTACCTAAAACTTTGTCAGACATGTTCCTATGGATAGGTTTTTGGGATTATTAATATTTCTTAATATATTAGAAGAAAATCTCTAGCGCTACTGCCCTTCTGTTAATCCCGCAGTTCTAAACCCGATTTAGAGCTATTAAATTCAATCAGCCTTGAGACAGATTGACTTCGTTAGCACGGTCGCTGGGGCTGCTGCTAAACCCTTGGGTGACTATGACAAAGAGTCCTTTGCCTCCTCTGCCCAATTTCAGCTACCAACCAAACTTTGGAGGCAATACCAAACTCGAATCAATATCATCAACACACGCACAGCCACTCAATGCCATAGCAATGTCTAGTTCATCGCGTAGCAGTTGAAGAACATGGCGTACTCCGGCTTCTCCCCCAACAGCAAGTCCCCACAACACAGGACGACCTAATAAAACGGCTTTTGCGCCCAAGGCTAAAGCCTTAAGAACATCCGTACCCCGACGAATGCCACCATCGACTAGGACTTCAGCTTGCTCAGAGACAGCAGCAACAACTTCACTTAAAGCCTCAATTGATGCGATCGCACCATCAAGTTGTCTCCCCCCATGATTAGATACAATCACAGCATTCGCTCCATGTTCCACAGCTTTTAGAGCATCATCTCCTCGCAAAATCCCTTTGACAACTACAGGCAAGGGCGATAGAGAACACAACCAATCTAAATCAGCCCAAGTCAGCGCAGGATTAATTTGTTCAGTAAAGTAGGCAAATAAGCCAGATTCCCCAAAACGTTCAGGAATTTTTAAGTCTTTGAGGGTTGTTAGATTTGCTAAGGACATTCCTGTTGGTAGCGTAAACTGATTACGCTTATCTTTCTCTCGATGTCCTATAACTGGAGAATCGACGGTTAGACAAATTGCTTGATAACCAGCAGCTTGGGCACGTTCTACCAAAGCTTGAGTTAATCCGCGATCGCGATGTACATAGAGTTGAAACCAGAAGTTATTGGATGCTAACTCCTCTTGTTGCTCAATTACTTCCTGATTTTCTCGCCGCCACTGGTTCGCACCATCAGCAACGTCTTCTAAACTTTTTGTTGCCAGTGTACTCACTACCATACTGGTTCCCAAACCACTAGCAGCTCTGGCTGTCGCAACTTCTCCATTTGGATGAGCTAAACACTGAAACGCCATTGGGGCAATGAGAATAGGCATCGATAAGGTTTGCCCCAGAACCGTTGTGCGAGTTGAGCGATTGAGGACATCCATCAACATCCTGGGACGAAGCTTGATGCGATCGTAAGCTTCCCGATTATCCCGTAGGGTGACTTCATCCCAAGCACCACCAGCATAGTAGTCAAGCGCCATCTGAGTGAGGTGTTCAGTGGCTGTTGTTTCGTATTCAAATAAATTAAGGAGTGGAATCTGAGCGTTCATCTGGAGAAAAACTGAGTTCTATCAGTTTACCGCTGCCGATGCACAGTGACAGTTCTACCTGATAAGCGATCGCACATTCAACTCGACTATTTTTTGCAACTGCACTAGTAACGTAGATTCAGATAATTCCTGAAGCAACAAGGTCGTAAATCACTGATTGCTTGTCGTTAACCTTCAATGCTAAACGTTCAAATGCAGAGGTACGAGACGATGGTATTGCTGAGGCAACCAAGCATTGATAAGCTAATTCGTACTCTTGGCGCATCTGTAACGGCTTAACTAGCGATCGCATAATTGGTGCCCACGGAATTGGATCGACCTCATCACTCGGTAGTCCCTGACTTAATATCCCTGCATTCGCTCCCAGAATATCGAGCCACTGATGCGGGTGAAGTTCTTCCCCCCTAACTAACTTGTCGTAGCCTTTCTCCAGGTAAACTCGTGCCTGTTCTTCATGCGATCGCGCCGCGTCAGCCAATGCGGATAATCTTAAATCGTGATGCTGTCCACCGCTAATCATGTCTTGCCGCCATGTTAGCCAAGCTGCCAAAAAATCATCATCCTTGGGTGCTTCTGGTATGGGGGATGATGCGATCGCTTGTCCATGAATCAACTCACCCCAATGAGCAAGAAGCCAAGTCCCAAAGCGTGGTGCAAAGAAGTTTAAATCGCCAATCAATATAGATAGGATCGGTTTTAGCGATCGCACGATAGTTTTTGAGCCAGATGCATTTGCCCGTCGTAGCGCTGGCTCAAACGCATACAGCAGATTATGGACGTTAAAGGTATCAAGACATTGTAAATGTCTTGATAAAGGGCACTCAGCCCAGATTGCTGTTGCAACGTGCGTCTCTAGAAAAAGTGTGGGAACGAGTAAGTCAACAATTGCAGTACCATCATACTGACCAATTTGTGCCACAGCACGCTTCAATCTCTCGGCAGCACGATGATAAATTGATACCACCTCTGGCTCATCAGCCAGGAAGTTACAAGCAAACAGCAATACCCGCGCTGTCATCCGTTCTACCTGTGGCTCTTTACAAGGTGGACTATCGAGAATGTCAGTTACCATTGCCTGGGTTGTAGGCGGTAACCCAGAACCAACAATCACTCCTGGCTCGACCAGTTTCTTCAGTAATTGAGCCGCCTTAAAAGCAGCACCTTTTGGTAATCGTGGCTCATTCAACCATTTCGCCCATGATTCCTTGGTAATGCAGCGAATCCAGAAGGCATCCTTACAAAGAGGCTCAGGCGCAGTATTCATCTCCTGAGCATCATCCAAAAAGATTTCAGCCCGGACTTCTCCAAACGTAGCGTCCATCCAATTAACCAGAGGTTCTAAGGATTGAGGTGTGAAATCCACAGAGTCTTCTGGCTGTATCCAAACATCAATCTGTGTCCCTTCCCGACGCACTATCTGGTAATTCAGAATGCCCTCAAGGGCTGGCATGGAAATTTCACCTGGACGCTTTAAACCCTCAATTGTGCGAACATTATCCTCAATGCGTCCCAAAACCTTGGCTGTAAAACCAGGACGACCACAGGAACAGGGTTCTGTGTTTAACTCTACAAGGTCGCCGCATTTGTAGCGTACAACTGGCATCACGAGGTTGAAAAGGTCGGTTGTAACTAGTTGCCCATCGATGACTTCATACAGACAGCGCTCCCCATCGAGATGTAGGTGTCCGGCTTCTGGACAAGTCAGCCCGAAAATCCCTGTCTCCTGACACCCGTACTCGTTAATAACTGGAGCCTGAAAAACTTTTTCCAGCAAGGCTTGCTGATATTCAAAGAGGCATTCTCCGGTACAAATGACAGCAATGACGGATGGTGTACTCTTACTGTTAAACCGTGTCGCAACTTCACACAATCGACTAGGATAACCACGAATTACAACCGGACGCTCTGTTATTAGGCTGTTCAGTGTATGAATAAAATCTTCGTTTGGTTCACCTGCGATCGCAACATCAATTGCTCGTACAGGCTGCATCCGACTGGCAACATTAATAATTGGAGTATTATCATCAATGCCCCACCATTCAAGCGCTCGATGACGTGAGCTAATCCTCAGCTCGTTCCACTTTGTACCCGCAAAATAAATAAAAGATTGCCCCCGACTGCCACTCGTAGCACCGCGATAAACAATATCGTCAACGTCTGCGAGAAACAAACCCGGACTCTCACGAACCGTTTCTTTATCAATTGGGCGGAGGTTCAAAAATGCCTGCTGCCAGTCGGGTGAAAGTTGAAGGCAATCCTCACTATGAATCAAACCTGCTTCAAGAAAGCGATCGCGGTTGCCTAGTGTTGTCGCTGCTGCTTCTAACACCCGCTTCAGACGGTTGAGCGTTTCATCCATTGCGCTTGCTCTGATTTGTAACTCAAAGTCCCCCAGAATTGGGGTATTTAGGGGACAAAAAGCTTCATCCTGAAATGAAAAATGCGATCGCTTATTTCTTAGGAATCCTGCTAGCTATCCTCTCGCCCATTTGCACCCAATCCTCATTCACCAGAACCTGCTTGGTTCCAGATAACGCCTTGAGATTGCTACGCATCATCGACACTGGCTTTTCACAAAACGACCCAAGCTGTCTTAAGAAAGCTGTTGAAACCCAACCGCTTCGGAGCGTTGGAGCGGAAATGAAAGAGGGGTAACGATAGTAGGTGCCATAGTCAAGATAAGTCCATCTGCCAGTTGGGTCTTTCCTACCTGGGACAACAGCCCAACCATTCGGTACCGCGCCGATGATTCTGCCATTAGGGCTAGAGCGGATATTGAGGGAAGCACCCTGTTGAGTTGTCACCCTAGCATAAGGTGATTTACGGACTCCAGGGGGGCAACTCTGAGCCAGTAAGGTTTCACTAGGATTGAGAAATGGTGTTGAGCTTTGGGTTTCGGGTTGTGTTGTATCTGCCGTTACTGTAGCCGCCGAGGCAGTCTTAACTCCAAGCAAAGATAAGAACGTCAATGTAATAAAGGCGATCGCACTTTTCCAGTTACTTACCTTTTTCACTCTTGTGTACCTCTGTGTTTCATACGTTATCTCTAAATCTCTAATTGCAGGGTAATAATGCCCAATCTATGGCGCTAAACCCGAAATCCGTATCTGTATTTATACTTACCGTTTCTCAATAGAGCCTTTTCCTCTGCTCTCTCTATCTCACATAAGTTTTCGTCGAGCTTGCATTTTTTCGTAATAATGCTTCCTGTTTTGCTCTACAAGCGGGGCTTCTGTCCATTGTTGGTTAGGTTCGTGAGGCAAATGTAAATACACAAGTTCTGGACACCTGCACAAGAATCGCCCACCGTCAAGATACCGCTCAATGATGTCTTGATCTTCCCCACCCCAACCAACAAAGGCTTCGTCCCAACCACCGATTTCGACAAGACGAGACTGATTAAAGAACGGCACAACGCCAAAGCGTTCTTGTCGAACAAGCTGTTTCCAAAGTGCTGTTGGCATATCTTCTGGAGCAATTGATGCCTGTTCAATTTCAGTGGCTAAGTCATCAACATCAACACTTACAGAACTTGACATGACACGATATCCAGTTACTAGAAAATGCGGTGAGAATTCTGCCATTTTGAGATGTCGCAGTAAGGTGTTTTCTATAGGAATTAGATCAACATCAAATGGTGCGACAAATTGACCTCTTGATAGTGCTAAGCCTAGATTTAGAGCTTTTGTTTTGTGAAAGGTTCCACTGTTAAGCAAATGAGCATATTGGATATTTGTGGTATCCTCAATCTTTTTCTCAATCCAATGCGATCGCTCTTTGTCAGCTTCAACAATCACAAGTTCGCACGTATCCAATAACCCATGCACAGATTGCTTTTTCCACCAGGCAAGCTGTGTTCTCAAATGGCTCTCACGTCCACGATAGGCAACAATTAAGGATAACTTCATCTCTTTGTATAAGCACAGGTACGCTAGCTTTTACGCCATCTCATAGCCTAGAGACTCTGGAAGCTGAACGCGGATTACATAAGGCTTCGGTTCAATCACGGCTTCCATCTGCAAATCTCCCATAAGGACTCCCTCAGCCAAAGACCGCATTGAGGTAATGATGTTACTGTTCCGAGTTTGAATCGGTTCGACATTGCCATGATGTCTATTACGGGCTGTGTCTTCGTGTGTGAGGTGCAGCACCTTACCAGTGGCACTGATTTGGATACCGAAAAGGCTTGCCCGAATCAGCAAATCTTGGTCTTCCCATCCCCATCCTGTAAAAATTTCCTTGTATCCACCTAGGGCAAGTAGTGTCAGCCTTCGGGCACAGATCAGTCCACAACCCGGTCGATAATTTCCTGCTTGATCAGACCCCGGTACAACGGAAACCCAGGCAACATCATGATCGAGGTGCAAGTTGTAGGTATAGCGATCGCGCTTCAGGGCAACTGAGTGGGCAACAGATTCCTCTACGTCCCTTACATAGCAAATTGTCTGGGTATCGGACAAGACATGGTTCAATAGAGCATCCAAGCTAGCTTCATTCCAGAGGATATCAGCGTCTGAAATCAGCAGACAGTCACTCGTTGCCTGAGCGATCCCCTGATTAATCAGCCTCGATTTATTAAATCCTGGAGCAGGCAAGCGTATAACCTGGACATTATCCTGCCGTTCTAGTTCGTGGAGAGATTCAACACATTGGGCTTCAGTTGAACCGCCGTCGCATACAATAACCCTGGCTACCTTATCGATGGATTGGGTCAGTGACTGAACACATGGCATCACCTGGGCCCTATCTTTGACAGGAATAATTACCTCCAACTTTGATGCGTTAGCTTCACCCATATTTATAGACCAGTACTTTAAGCGCTAATTACTAAAATCTCAGTAAAGCTTCTCGATTCTAGCTGTACTCTTACAGGAAGCTATCTGTGGCCCAAGATAACTGAGGCCCTGTGATATGCGAAAGTACGATAGGTTCTGCTTTTACCAAAGGCTCAAGGCAGGGTTGCTGTCCTTCACGGCAGACAGTGTAGTTCGTCAAGGCTCGGTTTTTCAACGTCTTGAGAAGCTCAATGCGGACGGCTGAATCTAATCCAGTGTCAGGGGCAGTTGTTAGCGAACCTGCCCGCTTCCTACGGAAATAGCAGTAGTCGGGAATATTAACAATTCTTGCTACTAATGCAGCACGCAACAAAAACTCGGTATCCCCGCCAAAGCGTAAACCTGTCGCAAATCCGCCGAGGCGCTGTACCAAGTCCCGTGCAACTAAACTACTTGGGTGAAGTAGAGGATGTCCCGGTTTTTCGGCTAACGCAGCATTGACATCAAGGGGATAGCATACGGGATTGAGCTTAGATTCTTCTTCAAAAACTCGTAATTCCTGTGTGCCAACCAACTCAGCGCCACTCACCTCAGCCGCGTGCAATAGCTTGTAAAGGCGATCGCTTGTTGACCAGTCGTCAGCATCTTGAAATAGATAGGCCTCGTAGTTGGTATCATCAATGACTTGCTGGATTAGTCTATACGGTCCAACTTGATGAGGTGCTGTTAAAAGCGTGACACGGGGGAATTCCTCAACAATAGTCACAGGTGGCTTACCAGAACCATCATCAATTACGACAATTCCTTCCGGGGGTCGTGTCTGAGTCACTAACGAGCAAAGGCACCGATGCAGCCACATTTCACACTGATAATGAGGCACAAGAGCGAGAACTTTGGCATTGGCTGTTAACGGTACAGGTAAACCACTTTTTCGCTTGGGCAACTCTGACTCACTCCCAGATATTGCACCCCACCGGAACGGGATGTTACTTCTTTCTAGGGCTGGAGCTACCTCTAACACTGTCCACTTGTCTAGTTCGTTAAGTTGTGGCAAGACAGACTGGACAAGACTACGCGATGCAATCCAAGCAACAGCATCAACAGGCATTTCTTTTGCCGTTTGCTTAGGTAAATCAGCGTCTGGTAGCCAAGGGGTTAGGAAATTGAACTCAACTGAGGCAATATCCGGTAGCCGTAAGCTTGGGGTGACTCCACGAGGGATGTAACCAATGAAGTCAGTTTGTAAAGTTTTGATGAATTCTGAAAGATTGACTCTCGTCGCTACTCTTTGTAGAGAAGCATTCGAGTAAAGTTTTCCAGATATTGTGAAATCATATTTAGGCACTTCTTGCTGATCAGAAATGACTAACAGTCGAGCAATGTCAATCTGTCCAGCTTCGTGTAAAGTTTCAAGGCGCTCAAGCGTCCTCTGTTCATCGACTGTCTCATCAAGGATAAGTCCAATTGTCAATTTTGTTGGGACTGCCATGGTATTTTGGAAGGCATTTGAGTCGAAGCATTTGATTATTGAACCAATTTAGGGGGTAAGAGCGATTACACTGACCAAAATTTTGAGTTACCATCTAGCTTTTTGTTCTTACTCCCGAACGAGGCGATGGCGAAGCGATTGGATTGAGCTTACAAGCTGGCTTTACCCCCTACCTCATTTTCCCCCTCGTCTCTAGCTAGTGAAAGAGGTCTTGCTGGGTAATCTAAAGGAGAGGGGAAGTCTACTGCTTAGCATGAGCAAGTATCATAAACGTGCATGACGGCAATAGTCTTGAATAAATTGATGAGGAACACACTCTTGGATGAGATCACAGAGATTCAAAGTCGCTCCGTTGCGTTGATGTTTTTCTACTGAAGAATACCGGGAGGAGAGCAACTTATGAATGATTTCTCACAACTTGATGTTTAAACCCATCACTCTATTTTTCTCTCTTCCAGGAATTTTAGGAAGGCGATCGCCTTTAAAGTCTGCAAGGAAAATTCAAACACGATTGGCAGACATGAGGCTAGCCTGGATAAACAATCCCAGTAACTCAGCAAGTATCTACCCAGATGGCAACCTCAAGTTATGCACATTCTGATTTATTCCTATAATTACCATCCTGAACCCATTGGGATTGCTCCCCTAGTTACAGAACTGGCAGAAGGTTTGGTCAAAAAAGGACACACAGTTCGCGTTGTTACTGGTATGCCTAACTACCCGCAACGTCGGATTTATGAAGGATATCGAGGGAAGTTGTACCTTACCGAACTCACTAACGGGGTTGCTATTCAACGGAGTTATGTTTGGGTTCGCCCTAAGCCAAGTTTACTGGATCGATTATTACTAGAAACTAGCTTCGTTGTTACAAGCTTTGTCCATGCGCTCAGGGGTAAGCGTCCAGATGTCATTTTTACCACTGCACCACCCTTGCCAGTTGCCGTTCCTGCTGCCCTGTTGGGATGGATACACCGCACTCCTATTGTTCTCAATCTCCAAGACATCTTGCCAGATGCCGCTGTTCACGTTGGCTTACTAAAAAACCCAAAGCTGATTCGCATCTTTGAAGCGTTGGAAAAGTTTGCATATCGGACAGCGACCAAGACAACTGTCATTGCAGACGACTTTGTTGACCACTTGCTCAAGAAGGATGTACCCGCTCAAAAAATTGTGCAAATTCCCAACTGGGTTGATGTCAATTTCATTCGACCGTTACCGAAAGAAAATAACGGTTTCCGTGCTGCTCATCAGCTTACTGATAAATTCGTTGCGCTTTACTCCGGCAACATTGCGCTAACCCAAGGACTAGAAACTGTTATTGAAGCAGCGACTCGCTTGCTTGATGTTCCTGATATTGCCATTGTGATTGTTGGTGAAGAACACGCTTTACAGCGATTGCGAAATTACTGTGAAACCTGTGGCGCGACCAACGTTACCTTACTGCCGCTACAACCTCGCGAAACACTTCCGGAAATGCTGGCAGCAGCGGATGTGGGATTGGTGGTTCAAAAGCAAAATGTGCTTTGCTTTAATATGCCTTCTAAGATTCAAGTCTTGCTAGCCAGTGGCCGAGCGCTTGTTGCTTCAGTTCCTGCGACTGGCACAGCGGCCAGAGCCATTCAACAAAGTAGCGGTGGAATTGTTGTTCCGCCTGAAGACCCAGATGCCCTAGCTGCAAAAATTCTGGAGCTGTATCACAATCCTGACAAGGTGAAAGTGCTGGGTGAGAAGGGTAGACAGTATGCCCTTGAGAACTATACCTTTGAGCAAGCTCTCAACCAGTATGAAGAACTCTTTGCCGCCATTCAAAAGCCATAAGCTAAAATAAAGACAGTGAGCATGGTTTCATTTTGTCGGTGCAAAACGTGTTACCACCAGATAACAAGGAGAAAGCACCATGTGTACTGCAAGTAGCACCCTTGCTTGAGAGTAGGTGAGGAATGAGTGACGTTGTTTGCCGTCAGGCAGCACGTTAATCTAAGGATTCCAAAAGAATCTGTGATGCTGCAAGCAGATGACAGAGTTGTGACGTTGCCATTAGGAGTCTTTTAATGTGATGCGTGATCAGGTCTTAACCTGGTTAGCAGATAACGTTCCTGCTTCTCGGCTTCAACATATTTTGGGTGTTGAGCAAATGTCTATTGAACTCGCTCATCATCACTGTCTTAATGTTGAGAAGGCAGCTCAAGCTGGATTGATGCACGACTTGGCTAAGTATTTTAGCAAGAGTGTGTTACTAGAGATGGCAAGGAACAATTGCCTGGAAATAGACCCAGTATGTGAAGCCAATCCTCATTTGTTGCACGCCGATGTCAGCGCGATTGTCGCTAAAGACAGATTTGGTGTGCAGGATGAAGAGGTACTGCAAGCGATCGCACTTCACACATTGGGGTGTCCCGGTATGAGTAACTTATCGTGCGTTGTATTTATTGCTGATACTCTGGAGCTTGGTCGTGGTAATACACCGGAGTTGGAAGAATTACGAAGAATTAGTCGCCAAGACCTTTACAAAGCACTCTGGCTAACCTGCGACTATTCTTTAAAATTCCTTCTTAATAGCCGCTGTTTGATTCATCCCCGCACGATCTTGACTCGAAATTGGGCATTGGCAATGTCGTCAAGCCAAAAAACGCAATCAAAAGACCATCCAGCAGACACCGTAACAGCTTAAATCGTGTGGTGAAGCTTGAAGTCATAAACCGAATAGTAACGCGATCGCTTTGGGATCAGCTTGGATTGCTTGTACAGCAGCAGCACAACTGTTGCACTGAAACTATGAGATTCGAGGTAGTGCGATCGCTGTAGCCTTTGAGTTCGTTGTTGATAAATGTTTGTCTTGTGCGTGAACAAGGAAATTCAGATTTAATGAGAGAACAATTAAAAATGCCTTCTACTTTAGTCGCAACGGGTGCCCAAAAACAAGATTTGAGTCGAGAGCTAGCCATAACTATTGCTCAGGCAGCAGATGATCGCAAGGCAGAGGATATTGTTATCCTCAAGGTGTCAGAAGTGTCTTATCTGGCAGATTACTTTGTGATTGTCACAGGTTTTTCTAAAGCGCAGGTAAGAGCAATCTCACAGTCAATTGAACAGAAAGTAGAAGATGTCTGGCAGCGGCTACCTCTGAGGGCAGAAGGACAAGCTGAAGGAAGCTGGTTACTTCAGGACTATGGTGAAGTGATTGTCCACATCTTGCTGCCTCAAGAGCGGGAGTTTTATAATCTGGAAGCGTTCTGGGGACACGCCGAACAAATCGAATTCCAGGTTTCCCAACCGCTAAGTGACTAAAAATATGATGGAATCTCCTGCTGCTGTCTGTCCGGTTCCAACTGAGCAACAACCGATTAATGAGTATCAGGCACTAAGGGACTCTTGGTTCTTTAGCTGGGTAACTCTAGACTTACGAGTTTATATGACAAAGCTCGCTTGGGTATGGGGCTGGAGTTGGCTTATCGCCGGACCGTTGGCAGCAGCGAGTTTTGCACCAAAGAAGTACATATTGCAGTTTATGCTTAGTGGTGCAGCTGGAGCCGGAGTGTTTGTCGCGTTGATCATACTGCGGCTCTATTTAGGGTGGTCGTATGTACGCGATCGCCTTTTACGCGAGACAATATTTTATGAAGAGTCAGGCTGGTATGACGGTCAAACCTGGACAAAGCCACCAGAAGTTCTGACACGCGATCGCCTAATTGTCTCTTATCAAGTTCAGCCGATCTTACAACGTCTCAAACGGACGTTCTCAATCCTTGTTCTATTTGTCTTCGGTGGTAGCCTAATTTGGAATTTCTTATAAACTCAATCGAGTCAGTTAAGGCAAAGTTTATGCTGCTGACATGGCAATTATTGTGTCCCCTTCTCGTGTTAGAGTCTTACGCATGACAAGGGGAAATCGTTTTCAAGCACCAGTTATAGAAGTTCGCCTCCTGCGGGAAGGGCTTGTTGAATCGACACATCGCGTCCAAGCTGTCGTCAGTGACGTTCGAGGACGGGTTCTTTCTGTTGCAGGTAATTCAGAAACAGCGACATTTGTTCGCTCGTCTCTTAAACCGTTTCAGGCGCTAGCAATTACAACGACTGGCACCCTGGAACGGTACAGCCTGAACGACCGTGATTTGGCAATTATCTGTAGTTCTCATCACGGGACAATTGAACAAGCACGACAGGTTTTTAATATCCTTTGGCGCTGTGATGTCGATTCATCAGCACTACAATGTCCAACGCCAGAAGGGAAGCAAAGTCCCTTACAACACAACTGCTCTGGTAAACACGCCGGGATGCTAGCTGTCTGCCAGCAACGGCAGTGGCCACTGAATAATTATTTGCAGTACAACCATCCTGTCCAAAAGCTAGTTTTGACCCAAGTGGCTGAGTTGATGAAGATGCCGGGAGAAGAGTTTATTCGTGCTCGTGATGACTGCGGCGCACCAACTTATCTCATGCAACTCCGTCAAATGGCATCCTTGTACGCCCAACTAGCTTCTGGTGACAATTTGGCAATGGAGCGGATTGTTCGCGCTATGACCCATCACCCAGACATGATAGCCGGAGAAGGTGCATTTGATACTACGCTCATGCGGTTGTCTGAAGGTGAACTTGTGAGTAAAGCTGGAGCAGAAGGAGTTCAGTGCATTGGTCGTGTTGGGGAAGGCTTAGGTCTAGCCATTAAGGTGATGGATGGTGCACATCGAGCAAAATACGCTGTTGCTATTCATCTACTCAAGCAGTTGGGCTGGATTAGCCCTACAGTATCAGAAACGTTGTCAGAAACGTTTATGAAACTGAGCAGTTTCAAGCGGTTAGAGGTGGTGGGCGAACTCTCCATGCTGTATTAAGGACGTTATCAAGCACGGCGCAAACCAGACAGGCTAATCTTTTCGCCCTTTCTCCTGCCAATCTCTAATTTTTAGTTGTCACATTTTCAAATTAAGAGTTATACTAGAAAAAGCGACGCGGGATAGAGCAGCCTGGTAGCTCGTCGGGCTCATAACCCGAAGGTCGGTGGTTCAAATCCGCCTCCCGCCACCAAATAAAAAGAAGCCCTGTAAGTGTTAAAGCTTGTGGGGCTTTCTTTTTGGGTTGTGTTGCTGTAAGTTTCTTTGACAAAGTTGATGAGCAGTTCTAGCTTTTGTAGTAGCGATAACCTACAGATAGAGCAGTAGCGATCGCAATTCCCGGTAAGGTAATAAAGGCAGCTAACGAAGAGCGTAACCAGTTTGCTTGTTCGTAGAGTTCCTGATAGGAATCAGAGTTTCTTCGTGAACAAGGTTGAGCAGAACTCGCTGAACTCAACAAAACACCACTAGCGATCGTAGTGGTAGATAAGAGAGCGGCTAAAGCCAATTTCCGTTTGATCATTGTTGACTGCTCCAACTTGTTTGAATTTAGGTACAACCTATGCGCTAAGCCTAGAGAGCATGACACAGAGCAGCTATCAAGCATAAGTTTCATCAATTCTAATCGAAACTGCTAAATTCGGTGAATGTCTCTCCTTTTGGGGTCAAGGGAGGATTAGCTTCTATAGAGGCAAATGTTCCTCACAACTGCGGCTCAATTCCTGCGGCTCGTAACTGTGCTATCAACGCTTCAGCACGTTGTCGTTCCTGTTCAGCACGTTGCCGTTCCTGTTCAACTGATTCTATTCCCCACGGCAACATTTGCCCATTTTCATCCCACCAACGCAACCAGTAACCCGTTCGGTTGGTCTTAGTTCCCTGCCATACACCAAGAAATAGATTTAGTGCCTCAATTTTATAGTGATTTTCCGCATTAGGCTGTTGCAGGTCATAACGCCCAGAATTATTGAGCTGATAAACTTCTAGCACTCCTTGTTTTGGCTCAAAAATCGCGTATTGCGGTACTTGCAACACTTGCTCGTAAAAAAACCACTTACCGGGTGGATAAGTCGGTTTAATAGAATATTCGCTTCCCTCTGTCTCCGAGAGAAACTCCATCACGATTCCCGGAATTTCTCCTTGTAGCTGTGGCGTATAACTACGACGAACTTCGTCTCGTACAACCCCAATTTGAGGCACGTACATCCAATCAGGCGCTTTAACAACGATTTTGCCGTCTAATGTGGCACAGACACCATAGTTAGTGCTGACTAACACATCTTCTTGCAACCGCCCTGCTTGTTCCAGACTGTCATTCAATGCGGCTGCTAATGCAGGCTGATCTATATTGTCCACTGGGTCATCGGGTAAGAGAAAATCATCAGGTAGCTTCTCCCAAGTGATTTTATAACTGGCTGTAGCGATTGACATAGCGCATCTTCTCCCTATTTATGAGCCTTAAGGGAATTGTAGATAAATTAAGAGAGCGATCGCTTTTATTCGGTGCGTCCTCTGTAGGCTAAATAAATGAGCGCTCACCATGACTGAGAGAGGTTGTAACATCATTAATCACTGATGGGCGTGGCTGGTAATCTTCTAGAAATTTATGAGTCAGCGCTCACTTCCATGACTAAACTACAAGCCCATGACTCAAACCATTCAAGCTTCAGTTATCCAAATAGATGAACTAGAATCAAGATTTGGTTTACAAGAAGTTTTAGACGACCAGTTTTTTCGGGAGTGGCAAGATGGTTTGCCAGAAATTGGTGATTGGGAAAAAGAATCATTAGATCGCCTGAAATCTGGTTATCTGAATTTACTTAAAAAACCTCCCTTACTGGAAAACGCTGTCAGAATGGCAGTGCTACATCCACTGCTATTTATTTCTGGCTTTTATTTATCTCCCTTTCATGTCAAAGCTGAGAAATCTGTGACTATTGCTCTAGAAGATGAAGATAGTTTGATTATCGAGGGAAGGATTGATGTTCTAGTTTTGAAGGAGCAGTTCTGGCTAGTGGTGATTGAGTCTAAACGGGCTGGAATTTCCCTAGAAGAAGGGATAGCTCAACTTCTGGCTTATATGCTAGGAACTCCTAACCCTAAAAAACCTATCTTTGGGATGCTAACCAATGGTAGTCATTTCCTGTTTGCCAAATTAGTTAAGGGGGAGACACCACAGTACGCCTTATCTGATGAATTTGTGCTTCGTAGACGCGAGAATGAGTTGTATCGGGTTTTAAGTGTATTGAAACGCCTTGCACAGTTAATCTAGTTGATCCCACCCATCTAACTAAACAGAGTGAGATTAAGTATTTACCCGGAACCAGAGCGTTCTTGTCAAATGCTAGGATATCTGACGGTTACCTAGATCTTCTAGATTTAGACCGTTGTATTAGCATTCCTCTTAGCAGCAAAGGAATATCGATTAATGAAAACCTGTACTCAGCCAGGATGTGATCAACTAGTTTCAAAACCAGAACACCAATTGTGCTTAGAACACTGGAAAGCAAATAAGCCAAAACCTGCCACATCCACAAATCAACCACCGCCTCTCCCACAGCAAACCTCTCAATCATTGCCTTCTAAAGCAAAGGTAGCATCATCTCTACCTGAATCCTCAGCTTCTCCTAAACTGGTGAAAGCTACTGAAATAAGCAAGAAACTTGGAATACACATCAACAAGGTCAATCCTATCCTAGCTGAATTAGGCTGGCTGACTAAAGATCAAAATGGATGGATTCCTACTTCACAAGGTGTTGCCCTTGGTGCAGTTCAGCAAACGTTTTCCCAAGACAACAAAAAATATGTTTCTTGGTCAGAATCCATACTTACAAACAACATTCTTATCGAAACAATCGCCAGGTTTAAAGGTAGCGACAGTACTCAACAGAATTTATCAGAAAAGAGCGATGAAGCAGATTTTCGTAAACGGTTTCCCGCTGACTATCGCACAACTGATGGACATCTTGTACGCTCTAAAGCAGAAATGTTGATTGATAATCAGCTATATTACATGGGCATCGTTCATTCTTATGAACGTAAACTACCAATCCAAGAAAAAATGTATTGTGACTTTTATCTTCCTGTGGGTAATGTATATATTGAATACTGGGGATATGAAGATTCTCCAGATTATGCTGCACGGAAGAGGGTTAAGCAGGAATTGTATCGGAAGTACAATTTTAACTTAATTGAGTTATCGGATAAACACATCAATAACCTAGATGATCATCTGCCTGCACTATTATTGAAGTTTGGTATAGCTGTGAGCTAAGCAAGTAGTATTGCAGCAAGAAATAGAGCGATCGCATCCAATATAGATTTCGATATAAGTCTAACAACATCCGGCGGTTGCGGGTCAGCTACTTCAGCATCTCACGACTTTCATTTTGAGAGAGTGTTGTATTCATATAGTCAGGGTTTCAGTAAATTAACCTGTTTCATGCGGAAAATCTTAGATTAATCTTACTAACGTTTGCCATTCATAAAACAAAAGAGCGATCGCACATCAGATCGCCCTTACAAATTGCCTATTACCTATTAGACCTATCCTTAATAGAAAAGCTGTGGGATGATGAAAGAATAATTAAGAATTCCGTGCATCTAGTAATGACAAGTCCTTTGGAAAGAATCGAATCACATCCTCAAGAAGCA
>NZ_JACJNU010000011.1:0-30550 GCF_014849525.1 Microcoleus sp. FACHB-SPT15
ATAGTAGTAGCCCTGACCAGCCGACGAAGACGAAGCGATCGCGCTTTAGCCAGTCATCGACGACGTCAAACCATCCTCGACTACTTGGCGCACGTCCGACTGCGATTGTCATAGTTTCAAATCCTCTTACATTAATGATTTACAAGGATTCCAATGTTGACACTTCCACACAATTGTGAATTGTGGAATTTTTGAGGACTCGGTTAGTATGACAAACTTCGCCTCAAAGGATGTGTCGAGCATCCTTACCACAAGCTAGCTTTGTGCTAGCAGTCACTTAATGTTTCTTAAAGTATCACATTTTTACGTTGTTATCCTGATAATCCCTGTTAAGGGGAAAAAGGCTTTTAGCGTCCAAATACAATAATAATGAATATTAGAGATTTTACAAAATGACACATATTTCCTCAGAATTTTTTTAGTTGAAGAGGAGAGTTTCCCATCTCGTACTCTACTGGTTGCTCAGAAATGTCATAGTAATGGCAGAGCATCTTTTCAAATCTTGAGATTGAGTGGGCAGGATTGTTTCATGACAGCATCGACAACCCAACAAGAGAACCGCGTAATCCGTCAACCCGTCTTAGGCTCTCGCCGTTTTAGTAACTACTGGTGGGCGACAATAGTCTCCATTGGGGGGACAGGGTTTCTCTTAGCGGGGCTTTCCAGTTACCTAAAAGTAAACTTGCTTCCGGCTGGTGATGCAACTCAGCTAGTCTTCATCCCACAGGGAATCGCCATGGGGTTCTACGGGGTTGTGGCTCTATTGCTAGCACTCTACTTATGGTTAGTCATCGTCTTAGATGTAGGTGGTGGTTACAATGAGTTCAACAAAGACACGGGTATGGTTCACATTTTTCGGTGGGGCTTTCCCGGTAAGAACCGTAAAATCGAGTTTAGCTGCCGTACACAAGATGTCCAGTCGATTCGAGTAGACATCAGAGAAGGGATTAACCCTCGCAATGCACTCTATCTTCGCGCTAAAGACCGCCGGGAAGTTCCTCTAACGCGCGTTGGACAACCACTCCCTTTATCAGAACTGGAAAATCAAGGAGCAGAACTTGCTCGTTTCTTTGGAGTTCCCCTTGAAGGCTTGTAACTAAATTCCGCCCTAGTAAGCACATATCTGCTTAAGATGATTCAGTAGCTATAGCTACAAGAACGGTAAATTTGAGATGCAGATAAAAATCCAGCGCTGGTTATCATTAGTTTTTGTTGTTGTCGCTCTAGTTACAGGGGCATGTAGTACGCAAGAGGCGGGTTCCCAAAGCTCGACCAACTCTTCAACTGCTGCAACGACCTCTACCCCCGTAGCTCAGGCTAGCAGTTCCCAGCTAAGTACCTTACCTAGACTGGAGGGAAAAGCAACGGTAGTGCTGAAAGTTAATGGCTCACCCATCACCATTGAAGTCAATGGAACAGACGCTCCAGTTACAGCCGGAAATTTTGTAGACCTTGTTCAACGGGATGTCTATGACGGTCTTGTGTTTCATCGAGTTGTGCGGGAGCCACAACCCTTTGTCGTTCAAGGTGGTGACCCTCAAGGAAAAGACCCAAGCTTTCCAGTTGAGGGTTTAGGGACAGGGAGTTTTATTGACCCAGACACCTCGCAAGCACGTTATGTCCCTCTGGAAATCAAGCCTGAGGGTGCAGCAGAACCGATTTATAGCAAAACGCTTGAGAAGGCTGGTGTTTCTAAGCCTCCTGTGTTAAGGCATACTCGCGGTGCTGTAGCCATGGCTCGTTCATCGCCACCCGACTCAGCCTCTTCACAGTTCTACATCGCTCTAACAGAGTTGCCATTTTTGGACGGTAGTTATGCTGTATTTGGCTATGTTACCGAAGGCATGGACGTTGTAGACAAGATTCAGCAAGGCGATCGCATTGAGTCAGCTGAGGTCACGAAGGGCATTGAGAACCTTAAGAAGCCACAAACTTCCTCATAGGGATTCGAGGAATTAGCGTAGGGTTGGTGGAAGTCGTCGTTACTGGCATCGGTCTTGCCTCAGCTTTAGGTCGGCTAGAACCTAGCTGGCAGACTCTTCTTAGAGGTGAGTCCGCCATTCAACAACACCAACCCTTTCTGGATTTTCCCTCCCGACCCTTAGCGCTAATCGGTCATACTCCCACATCATTGGAAACCCTGACCGAGCTAGTTGTGGCAGAGGCGCTTCAGGATGCTGGTTTAGTGCCGCCACTACCAGACTGTGGCATCGTGATTGGCTCAAGCCGAAGCTGTCAAGCCTCATGGGAGCAGTTGGCAAAGAGACTACAAACTGAGGATAAGGGACAAAGAGACTTTCAATCCCCAATTCCCTCCTCACTAAAGCTCCGGTCCCAATTCCCAATTCCCAAATTGGAGCATTGGTTAGATACCCTTCCCCACTATGCTGCGATCACTACCGCTCGTAAAGTTGGGTCAAAAGCCTCTGTACTCGCACCAATGGCAGCTTGTGCGACTGGAATTTGGGCGATCGCACAAGGCTTTGAACTCATCCAAAGTGGTCAATGCCAGCAGGTACTCGCTGGGGCTGTAGAAGCACCAATTACACCATTGACATTAGCGGGATTTGAGAAAATGGGCGCTCTAGCTCGGACTGGTTCCTATCCCTTTGACCAAAATCGGGAAGGGCTAGTACTGGGTGAAGGAGGAGCGGTACTGGTGTTAGAGTCAGCTAAATCGGCAAGAGAACGGTCAGCATCCATTTACGGGAAAGTACTAGGATTTGGTTTGACCTGTGATGCCTATCATGTGAGTGCCCCTGAGCCAGGAAGTAACAGTGGACTAAGTAAGCGCGGTACGATGCCGGAGGCAGTTCCCAAAGCGACCATCGCATCCATCACCGCTGTTAAGCAATGTCTGGAACGTAGTCATCTTTCAGCAACTGATATTGACTACATTCATGCTCACGGGACTGGCACCCAGCTTAACGATCACAATGAAGCCCAGTTAATCGAGTGGTTGTTTCCTCATCGGGTTCCGATTAGTTCTACCAAAGGAGCAACGGGTCATACCCTAGGTGCTTCTGGAGCATTGGGAGCTGCTTTTTGTCTAATGGCATTAAAGTATCAACAATTACCGCCCTGTGTAGGGTTGAAGGAACCAGCGTTTGATCTAGATTTTGTGACAACGCCTCGCCAAGCTGAGATAAATTCGGTACTTTGTTTTAGTTTTGGGTTTGGGGGTCAGAATACAGTAATGGCATTGAGTCAGATGCCCTGAGGAGGAAGACTAGTGCAAGAAGGCTCTTATGCAGGATGCAGAAGCAATATTGCTTGTACAGTAAGCCTTTTTGCCAATGTCTAACTGGATAGTTATTTCCGCCGCGCTGCACTAATCTACATGAATCAAGTTTGCTTTACGTTTAATCCTTGACGGGGAAGAACAGGTCGTTTAGTAGGATAGAGCTGACGTACAAGACCGATGACGATTAGGATTGAGAGGGAGCATTTGGGGCAAACGACACATCCATGAGCCAAACCGAACAAATTCTCTCCCAGTTACCTGGTAATGTCCTTGAGCAGCTTCGGGGTGTTGATCAACGTTATTGGGCGCTACGAAACGAGACAGCACCGCCACCACAGGTAATTAAAGAAAGCAATGAGCCTTTGGGGGCTGTGGATTGGGATGTCGTCATTTGTGGTGGCACGTTAGGAATTCTTATTGCTGCGGCTTTGCAAAAGCGAGGTTGGCGAGTTGCCTTAATTGAGCGGGGAATTTTACGAGGTAGAGACCAAGAGTGGAATATCTCTCGTAAAGAGCTAGAGGTATTTTTGGAACTGGAATTACTCTCCGACGCTGAACTAGAAAAAGCGATCGCAACTGAATATAACCCGGCTCGAATTAGCTTCTTTGAAGGGCAGGATTTCTGGGTACGAGATGTGCTCAACATTGGAGTTGACCCAGTATTTCTTCTCGATACTCTAAAGACAAACTTTCTCGACGCTGGGGGTCAGCTATTTGAAAAAACAGCTTTCAATGGTGCAGCGGTTCATCCTGATGGTGTTCTTGTTGAAGCGGCTGGTGGATTGAAGACACGCTTGCTCATCGACGCGATGGGAAGTTTTTCTCCAATTGTTCAACAAGCGCGTCTTGGGGAAAAACCAGAAGGAGTGTGCTTAGTAGTTGGTAGCTGCGCTCAAGGCTTTCCCAAGAATGAAACGGGTGATCTTCTTGTATCCTTCACACCAATCCAGAATCAGTGTCAATACTTCTGGGAAGCGTTTCCAGCACGGGATGGCAGAACGACTTATTTATTCACCTACCTAGATGCTCACCCAGAACGCCCTAGCTTAGAGTTTTTTTTTGAGGAATACCTGCGCCTTCTGCCAGAGTACCAAGGCGTGGAGTTGTCACAAATTGAATGGAAGCGGGTACTGTTTGGCTTCTTTCCGTCTTACCGAAACTCGCCCATCAAGATGCCTTGGAATCGAATTTTGCCAGTAGGTGATAGTAGTGGTGGTCAATCACCTGTAAGCTTTGGTGGATTTGGTTCGATGGTAAGACATCTAAAGCGTCTCACCATAGGAATTGATGAGGCGTTGAACAGTGAAGCCTTCAGTCGCAATGCTCTTGCCCAACTACAACCGTATCAACCCAATATTGCTGTCACATGGCTATTTCAACAAGCCATGAGCGTTGGTATCAACCAACAACTATCACCCAATCAAATCAATCAATTACTGACTGGAGTATTTCAGGCAATGGAGCAGTTAGGAGATGATGTACTACACCCCTTTTTACAAGATGTTGTGCAATTTTCCGGGTTGTCAAAAACGCTTTTGTTAACCTCACTGACTAAACCCAGACTGGTGTTGCCAGTGATTCCTCAAGTCGGATTGACAACGCTTTTAGATTGGATAGTACACTACATCAATTTGAGTATTTATAGTGGCTTGTCTCCATTGGGACAGCTAATGAGTGGGTCATTAAAAACGCTACCGCCAATCCCACAATATTACTGCCGCCGTTGGCTCGAAGCATGGCATTATGGCTCTGGGGGTGACTACTGAAACATTGTGTAGGGAAGGTTCCGATGGCTTACCTTAGCTTTTATCAAATATGGCTGACTTGATCTAATACCTGATACCTATTATCTAATACTGAATACCTAACATCCTCAATGAATTTATGGAAGCGCCTAGTTCTATCTCAGCGTAAGCTTAGCATCATTACAAAATTTACGTTTGCATTTATTGCCCTACTACTGCTGCTTGGTACGGTAGCCATCACGGGTTTAGTTTCACTAGATGCTGTACAAAGTGAGACAGAGGCAGTAATTGATACAGGAATTGAGGTACAGCGTCTAGTATTTAGAATGGACGCGGCTTTAAAAAATGCTCGGCAATTGGAAAGAGATTTCTTTGTCTTTTGGTCAAGTGAAGGTTTTGCTAAAGCGTTCGAGCGATATGTTCAGAAACACCGCAGCGAGATTAAAACCGTCCTTAACATCAGCAGTGAACTACAAAATCTACTTGAAAGTGACAATGTAAGTCCTGCTCTGCGCCGCAGTAACCCTGATGTTTTAGATTATGTGGCTTTAGTCGATCAGTATTCTAGTGATTTTGACAGAGCTGTTGGCTTAGTAGGCGAATTAGGGATGGCTGATGTTGGGAAAATTTCCGAGCTTGAACAAAACGCTACAAGATTACGCGAAAGGCTTCAGCTAGCTAATACTCCAGAGTTGATGGTTTTGTATCTGGAAATGCGGTCTTTTGAGAAAGAATATCTCCTAACCCGCCAAGATTCCATTATCAAGTCAATCTATGAAGCGGCAAAACAGTTACGTAATGGTATTATTGCTAGCTCAAAGTTAGATATTACAGAGCGTCGTCTAGCTTTAGAGGATTTAGATAAGTACGAAGTAATTGTTAAAGAGATTGTTGCTCTCAACCAACAAATTCTCAGTCAAATTCGTGAAAACATTGATATCAATTCTGCAAGGCTTACAGAGAATCTGGTTGGGGTAGCCAACGCAGAAGTTCAACGCGCACGAAGCGCGATCGCAAATAAAATCCATTGGGCAAGAGTTTTACTGTTTGCGGCAGTTTTGCTGGCATTACTTGTCGCCGCCGCCGTAGCAAGACAGTTTATGTCCGCCTTGAAGGCATGGGCACTGGAACAGCAAAAGTCAGAGCGTCTACTGCAGAATATCTTACCTGAGCCGATCGCACAGCGGTTGAAACAGGAAGAGACTACAATTGCTGATAGTTATGCCGAGGTAACGGTGATGTTTGCCGATATCGTCGGCTTTACGCAGCTTGCGGCAGAAACTCCTGCGATTGAACTGGTTGAAATCCTGAATGTAATTTTCTCAGAGTTTGACCAGCTCGCCGATGAACATGGTTTAGAAAAAATCAAAACCATAGGCGATGCCTATATGGTAGTCGGAGGGTTACCAAAACATATACCAAACCATGCTGAAGCGATCGCAGCAATGGCGTTGGATATGCAAACTAGAATTAACGAATTTTGTGCCGACACAGGTAAAGACCTTAGCATTCGCATTGGTATCAACACAGGCCCTGTGATTGCAGGTATTATTGGTACAAAAAAATTCATCTACGACCTGTGGGGTGATACCGTGAATATCGCTAGCCGTATGGAATCTCACGGGATTCCTGGTGGCATTCAGGTCACCGAAGCAACTTATAAGTGTTTACGAAAGCAGTTCCTCTTTGAGGAACGGGGGCTTGTCCAAGTGAAAGGACGGGGAAAGATGAATTGCTATCTGCTCATGGGTAAGAAAAGCTTTTAGGCGTTGGGAGGATGTCACGTTTTGTATACTGGCTTTAATATTATTTGTGTTTTAACATGACCTCGAAAACTCCCTCGATTCAATTTTTTAAAGGGATTTCAGAAGAGTAACTAATTAATGAAAGTAGCAATTACTGGAGCAACTGGGTTTGTTGGTAGCCGTCTAGTGGAGCGTCTCCAAGAACAGGGACATCAGTCGCTCATCCTAACTCGTAACCGAACCACTGCCTTGAACGCCTTCCCAAACTTGGAAATCGTTGCCTATACCCCTACAGAATCAGGTTCTTGGCAACAAGCGATCGCAGGTTGCGACGCTGTGGTGAATCTTGCTGGAGAACCCATTGCCGAAAGTCGCTGGACACCTAAGCACAAGCAGGAGATTCTTGAGAGTCGTCGCGTCGGTACGCAAAAAATTGTAGAAGCCATCACACTCGCTAACCCTAAACCCTCTGTGTTAGTTAACACTTCAGCGATTGGCTACTACGGCACTAGTGAAACGGCTACCTTTGACGAAACGAGTCCTGCTGGTAGCGACTTCCTCGCCGAAGTGTGTCTAGCCTGGGAAGCGGAAGCTCAAAAAGTTAAAGAAGCTGGGGTACGGTTGGTAATTCTGCGATCGGGGATTGTTTTGGGTAATGGAGGTGCCTTGGCAAAGATGATACCTCCTTTCAAGCTCTTTGCAGGTGGTCCTCTTGGTACAGGAAAACAGTGGTTCTCCTGGATTCACCGGGAGGATATCGTAAACCTTATCCTGTTCGCCATTACTCAACCGGATGTTGAGGGTGTCTTCAATGCCACTGCACCAAACCCCGTGCGGATGTCGGAACTTTGTCAGGCGATTGGAGAAATTCTCAATCGTCCTTCTTGGTTACCAGTTCCCAGCTTTGTTCCAGAAGCTCTTTTAGGAGAGGGTGCTAAGGTCGTCTTGGAAGGTCAACAAGTGCTACCTAAAAGAACGATTAGTAAAGGCTTTGACTACCAATATTCAACGGTGAAGCAAGCACTCTCAGAAATCTTGGCTTCTAGCTAGCCATCAAGGCAGAATCCCTCTTGCTGAATTATTTCAGAATTCAGCAAAAGGAAGTTTCCGCTTTCCTGGGCAAAAATGTTTTCACTCACCCAAGTTGCTAGTTAACAAGCTAGTGCAGCATGGCGGAAGTCAGTGACCAGTTAACAACAGAACCAAAAGTAAAAAGTACAAGCCTTTTGACCTTCTGCCTTCTGCCCCCTGCCTTCTTGCACTAGTACCGCTACGCGGAAGTCAACAATCCTTTAAGTGTCAGGTGTTTATCCACCTCTAGGTTGGTCACTTATTTCCGCCATATTGTACTAGGGGCGATCGCATAATAAAATCACTTCCAGGATAAACCCGTTGCTTCATTAAGACGGTGTTTAGCCAAATCTCAAGGGCGCTTTTCTAAATCGATTCATGCCCTCACTTTCAATAGATTTCTCCCCCAAGTTCCATCCTTTTTGCTTTGACTTCGGCTCAAGCATTCTTGTAACTAACAACTTACGTTAAGTATTGTATCAAGAAATCACTTTTAAGCTATCTAAACATAGTTGTTATAAAATTACAATTTTTGTGATAGGGCGCTTTGTAGCGTTAGGTTGGACTGTCAGATACCTAATAGACTACTGATTCGTTTTTAAGGCTTTTTGCATAAATTGTAGAAAAGAAACCGATAAGTACTACAGTAACAACAAAAACTCACTGTTGTGAGAGAAGAGCTGAACTTTATTGTCTACCAACTCAGGGAAATCCCTCTTATTCATAACTAGTTTAAACATTGCTTTACTAGCAGTCGTTTCAGGAAGAATATATAGATGATTTACACAGCATCCCTAGAACTGAAAGCCAACAACATTGAAGCGTCATACCCACTTTCATCAATTCAACAGGGGATGCTGTTTCACAGCCTATATAGTCCCCAATCTGGGGTGAACATTGAACAGTTCGTTTGTGCCTTGCACGAAAACTTGAAGATTTCGTTCTTCAAGCAAGCCTGGAATCGGGTTTTAGAGAGACATCCTATCTTAAGAACGAGCTTCCATTTTGAAGGTATCAAAGAACCCATTCAAAACGTGCATCGGCAGGTCACTATTCCTTTTGAAGAACAAGACTGTCGTGGGTTATCAGCAACGCAGCAGGAAGACAAACTCAAGTCATATCTTCAGGTTGATCGACGGCGTGGCTTCCAACTCACTGAAGCACCGCTCATGCGTTTGGCACTTTTCCGGATTGCTGAATCTGACTACCAGTGTATCTGGACATTTCACCATGTCTTACTGGATGGTCGATCATTTCCCATAATTTTCCAAGAACTCTTTGCCTTCTATGAAGCATTCTGCCAAGGCAAGGATTTGCAACTCGAACAACCTCGTCCTTATCAAGACTATATTGATTGGCTAGGAAGGCAGGACTTCACATTCGCGGAACGCTTCTGGCAAAGCAGGTTGAGTGGTTTCACTGTTCCTACCCCTTTGACTGTAGACCGCACTCACCAGTTGAAGTTGAGCGAAGTCGATGACGGCTATGGAGTGCAAGACGTTCGACTTTCAGAGACTGTAACTAGCGCTTTGCAGTCCCTGGCTATTGAGCATCAACTAACATTTAATACCTTAGTTCAAGGGGCTTGGGCGCTGCTATTGAGTCGCTATAGTGGCGAGGAAGACGTGGTCTTTGGAGCGACTAGAGCTTGTCGTCGGTCAGCTCTGGAAGGAGCGGAGTCGATGGTGGGGCTTTTTATTAATACGCTTCCGGTAAGAGTCCGTGTATCTGATGAAATGCCTCTAATCCCATGGCTCAAGGAATTACGGAGTCAGTGGATTGATTTACGACACTATGAACACACCCCATTGGTCAAGATTCAAGGCTGGAGTGAGGTGCCTGCGGGAAAGCAGTTGTTTGAAAGCATTCTAGTTTTTGAGAACTACCAATTGAATTCTTCGTTGCAGGCGCAGGGCGGAAATTGGGAGAACCGAGAGTTTCGACTGCTGGAACGGACAAACTATCCCCTTACGCTAGCTGGGTATTTGGAGCCGAGTTTCTTGCTAAAGATTGGATATGATTGCTGCCGCTTTGACGACGCTACCATTACTCGGATGTTGGGTCATCTTAAAACGTTGCTAGAAGGGATGGTTGCCAATCCAGATCAACGGCTGATGGACTTGCCGCTCTTAACCGCCGCCGAACGACATCAACTGCTGATGGAATGGAATAATACCCAGGCAGATTATCCTCATGATGCGTGTATTCATCAACTGTTTGAAGCCCAGGTCGAGCGGACACCCGATGCCATTGCGGTTGTGTTTCAAGACAAGCAGTTGACTTATCGGGAACTGAATACGAGAGCGAATCAACTGGCACACTATCTGCGATCGCGCTTCTCGCACGAAGCGCAATCGCTAGGGGTAAAACCCGACACACTTGTGGCTATCTGTGTAGAACGTTCTTTAGAGATGGTTGTAGGCTTTCTGGGCATCCTTAAGGCTGGTGGAGCCTATGTTCCCATCGATCCAGCGTATCCCCATGAGCGACGCGCTTACCAACTCCAAGATTCCCAAGCCCCAATTATCCTAACCCTGGAACGTCTAGTAGCCTCTCTGCCGGAACATAATGCACAGGTGGTGTGCTTGGATAGCGACTGGGAGGTTATTGCCCAACAGAGTCAGGAAAACCCACTTAGCGTAACGACGGGTGGGAATCTCGCCTATGTGATCTACACGTCTGGTTCTACAGGCAAGCCTAAAGGGGCAATGGTCACCCATCAAGGGATGGTGAACCAAAACCTAGCGATCGCCAAGCAGGTAGGCTGGGAACAGAGCGATCGCTCATCAGCTTCAGAGGAGCCACCGCACTTCACCCCAAGCTGCGATCGCGTCTTGCAATTTTCTAGCATCAGCTTTGATATTATTGTCGCGGAAATGTTTCCTTCCTTGAGTTGTGGTGCGACAGTCATCCTCCGGTCTGAAGCAATCCTCTCCACTACAGATTTCTTGCGGTTCATCGAACAAGAGCGAGTGACCATTGTCCACCTGCCGACCGCTTTCTGGCATGAGTTGGTAAATGGACTGTCTCTGATTAAAAAACCGTTACCTGTCTCCTTACGTTTGGTGTTTGTGGGTGGAGAAAAAATCTCACGAGCTGCTTATATGACATGGTTACAGCTCGTTGGAAAATACCCCCGCTTGCTCAATGCCTATGGTCCAACTGAAACCACAGTCACCACAACACTCTATGACTTAGCGGCTGTCTCTGAAGACAACCTAGCCTTATCAGAAATCCCGATTGGTTGTCCGATTACCAATGCTCAAGTCTACATCCTTGATCGCCAGTTGCAACCTGTGCCAATTGGTGTAGGTGGTGAACTGCATATCGGTGGTGCAGGAGTCGGTCAAGGTTATCTCAATCGTCCCGAACTGACCGACAGCAAGTTCATCCCTAATCCCTTTAGTGACAGACCAGAGGCACGTCTCTACAAGACGGGAGATACAGGACGCTATCGATCAGACGGCAACATTGAATATGTAGGACGCATTGACTACCAGGTAAAAATTCGAGGTTTCCGCGTTGAACTTGGAGAGATTGAAGCTCTCCTCGAACAACACCCAGCCGTGCAGCAAGCTGTTGTAATTGCCCGTGAGGATGTGCCAGGTAACAAGCGTCTAGTCGCTTATCTCGTACCTATAGCGGAGTACTTACTTGTCACCAGTGAGTTGCGTCAATTTGTCAAACAAAAGCTGCCCGACTACATGGTGCCTTCTGCCTTAGTCGAGATGGATACCCTGCCCCTAACTCCCAACGGCAAAGTAGACCGTCGCGCTCTCCCTATCCCCGACCAGTCACGGCAAGAATCTCCTCAAACCTTTATCGCCCCTCGTGATGAGTTAGAACTACAACTGACCAAAATCTGGGAACAAGTTTTGGGTATCCAACCCATCGGCATCCAGGACAACTTGTTTGAGTTAGGAGGACATTCCCTCCTCATTGCACGTCTATCCGACCAAATTGAGAAAGCCTTCAAAAGAAATCTGCCCTTAACAACTATCTTCCAAGCCCCCACAGTCGAGCAACTGGCGAATCTTCTCCGCGAAGAAGTCAAGTCAGTACCTGGGGTATCACTAGCGGCGATTCAACCTAGTGGCTCGAAAATACCCTTATTCCTGTGTGGAGGTGTTAGCATCTATTACCCCTTAGTATCGCATTTCGATGCAGAACAACCTGTTTATGGTCTCGTAGGACAAGTAATTCCAGGCAAACACCGTCTTGAATCCTTTCGATTTGAGGAGTTAGCAACGCACTACATTAATGAGATGCGTGCCCTTCAGCCCGAAGGTCCTTACTATCTAGGAGGATTATCCTATGGTGGACTCGTTGCCTTAGAAATGGCTCAGCAGTTGCTTGCCCAAGGTCAAAAGGTAGCCTTGCTAGCGTTGTTTGACACGATTCTGCCAGAAGCGTACCAACCGTTACCGATCTATCAGCGTATTGGGTTTCACTTCAATCAGCTCTTAAAACTTGGCCCATCTTACTTAGTCAAGCAACTTCAGGAGAGATTCCAGAGCCTCAAGAAGAAAATGAGCCTGAGAATGTACAGTAAATCTTACATTCCGCCTCAGGGCAGTGTGCCTCACGCGATGGAGTACTTGGTCATGCAAGAGCGTAACGGTGAAGCAGGACGAGCTTACGTGCCGCAACCCTACCCCGGTAAAATTCTCTTATTCCGGGCTACTGACCGGGTAGATGCTGCGACGGCTTATGTTGCTCCGGATTTGGGCTGGACTGATTTAGCGAGGGGCGGCTTAGAGATTTATGATGTTCCTGGTGACCATGTTGAAATCTTCAAAGAACCCCATGTCCGGGTGCTTGCCCAACAATTGAGGGACTGCTTGGATAAGACACACGCAGATAAGAAGCCGACCCAAAAGCATGAGGGTAGCTAGCCGTTATTAGAGGCTTCTGAAGCCGTTTTCTTTCCCAATCCGAGAGTTTTTGGCTCATCCGTCGCTAACGGCTGTGTTGTCTTAGCCAGTTGTCTTAGGCTAGGGTTGAAATAATCTTGTTGACTGTTGACAGTTTTCCCGTCAACAGCCAACAAAATGTCTTTAAATGTAAAAGACTTATTCGGGTTGAAGTGCAGTAACTTTACTTGGATCTGCCGAGACTTGCCCGACTTCTGCCTCATCTTGCACTCGCTGTAATCTAGCGCCTAACTGCCGTAGCTTCACCTCTAGATTGTCATAACCTCGATCCAAATGATGTAGCCCTTGAATCGACGTTTTTCCTTCTGCTGCTAGTCCTGCCAGCACTAATGCCGCAGAAGCTCGTAAGTCTGTCGCCACAACAGGGGCACCCGATAGCCTTGGCACACCTCGAATAATCGCGTTGTTGCCTTTTACGCGAATATCCGCACCCATGCGATTGAGTTCTGCAACATGGCGTAGTCGGTTTTCAAACACTGTTTCAGTGATGACACTGTCGCCCTCACTCTGCGCCAACAATGCCATGAACTGCGCCTGCATATCGGTAGGAAACCCTGGATAAGGCAGGGTTTCAATATCAGCTGCCCGTATCCTGCCAGGAACAATTCGTAAGCAGTTCGGTTCTTCAGTTATTACCCTGGAACCGATTTCATGCAGCTTGGCAATAACAGCCGTGAGATGATCTGGGACGACTGGGGAAAGAGAGAGTTCCGAGTTGGTAATTGCCCCAGCGACTAAGAACGTCCCTGCTTCAATTCGGTCAGGAATGATGGAGTAGTCTACCGAGTGTAAGCTGGGAACGCCGGAAATGATGATGGTGTTTGTGCCAGCACCACGAATCCTGGCTCCCATCGCACGACAAAAATTCGCCAAATCTACAACTTCCGGCTCTTGAGCAGCATTTTCAAGGGTTGTTTCTCCTTCCGCCAATGTTGCTGCCATCATTAGGGTTTCGGTTGCCCCTACGCTGGGGCAATCCAAATAAATTTTTGCCCCTTTTAACTTTTTGCTACCACTGCCACCCACGTAGGCGTGTACCATTCCGTGATCAATCTGCACCTCGGCTCCCATGGCTTGTAAACCTCGAACGTGGAGGTCTACAGGTCTAGCACCAATAGCACAGCCACCGGGTAGGGGCACACGAGCAACTCCTAACCGCGCTAGCACTGGGCCAATCACAAAAAAACTTGCTCGTAGCTGGCTGACCAACTCGTAGGGGGCTTTTGACTGTTCGAGGTGACGAGCATCGATGTCTAAGATGTCTCCCTTGCGTTCTAGTTTCACGCCAAGAGCCAAGAGAATCTGGCTCATACGCTTCACATCTACAAGAGAGGGCACGTTGCGTAATCGGCAATCTTGGGGACAAAGCAATGCTCCTGCCATGATTGCCAAGGCAGAGTTTTTCGCTCCGCTAATTTTGACATGCCCATGTAGGGGGGTTCTGCCCCAAATTTGTAAAACTGACTTGTCTTCTTCGGGCAGAGAGGGGGTTTCTGTCTGGCTCAGAGAGTGATTGATGGGTCTATCCTCCAATTAGCAGCGTCTTGACGCAAGCACTTTTTAAAATTTGGTTCTGATTCTACCTGAAAGATTGCAAATGTCTAGATTGGTTATCAAGTTAAGTTAGTGCAACTTTGCAGAAATAACCCCTTTCCGTCAAGGAAGAGGAGTAAGAAGTCGTGCAAGAAGGCGCTCTTAGCAATTCATGAGTGAACTTAGAGACAAACCTTCAAGGGGGACTTCAGCAATCTGTTAGCCTTGCATTCTACATTGTTCCTGTTCACACCTCAGGAAAAAAAATATAGTTGACGAATGTCTAATGATTGCTGCATGATAGTCAATTGTGCGAGAAATAACTCCACAAAGAGCGGAACTGGCGGAATTGGTAGACGCGCTAGATTCAGGTTCTAGTGTCTGCAAAGACTTCCGGGTTCAAGTCCCGGGTTCCGCATTTTGAAGATTAGGGATGGGAAAAAGAGCTGAAAGCTGGAAGCTTTAAGGGTTGAAATGTTGGTAAGTTGAAAATTCTCACTTTTTAACCATCAGTCCAGTCCCCAATTCTTAATCCCTAATTCATGCTGACAAGTACTCAAAATCCTCTAGTTAAGGAAATTAGGAAGCTACAGAAAGCCAAAGGGCGGCGAGAGCAGCAACTGTTTTTGTTGGAAGGTACGCACCTACTAGAGGAAGCTTATGCCATAGATTATCCATTGATTACGGTTTGCTGTACCCCTGAATGGCTCCAATCGCATCCGCAACTTTGGCAGAATATCTCTGGAAGATGCCAACGGGCAGAAATAGTGAGTCCAGAAGTCCTCAATGCGATCGCAACAACCGTTCATCCCGATGGTGTTATAGCAACGGCAATGCGACCGCTTGGTCTTGACTCCACACAACCCCATCCATCACCGATAGTGACTTCTATCAGTCTTGCTTTGGAGACGGTGCAAGACCCAGGTAACCTAGGAACAATCATTCGCACGGCAGCAGCGGCAGGTGCAGAACGTCTATGGCTAAGTACAGATAGTGTGGACTTAGATAATCCCAAGGTACTGCGCTCCTCAGCAGGTCAATGGTTTCGGCTTCCTATGGTAGTTAGTCCTGATTTAAACGACGTCGTTGATCAGTGCAAAGCGCAAGGCATACAAATCGTCGCTACAGTCCCAGATGTCACTGAACATTATTGGGACATCGACCTACAATGTCCTACCCTGATTTTGCTAGGTAATGAAGCAGCCGGATTAAAAGCGGACTTGGCAGCTAAAGCAGATTGGCAAGTGAAAATTCCTCTAATGCCAGGGGTAGAGTCGTTAAATGTTGCGATCGCAGCCGCTTTGATGTTGTACGAAGCCAAACGCCAACGCCGAGGCAGGGAAGGTTAGAGGTTAGGTTTCAATAGAATTTCGATTTTTTTAGTCTTTAGATGCTCCTTCCGGTTGAGAGATTAGCAATCATCCTTCAATCCGCCTTCTTCCGGTAGCTGAGTCTCGCCAAAGAATTGTTCAATGTCAGCGGCTGCTTCTTCCCAAACCGTTAAGTCAGTCTCGCTGGTTGAGGAATGACTATCATCTAGCTGAAACTCAGGCTCAGGGGTTTGACTCTCCTGTGCCAAGATATTCTGTAGTTGGTCAAGTGACTCCATAAAAGCTCTAGCGGCAGACGTCCTCAGATTTTGCGGATGCTCATGCATAATGTTTAATTCCTATAAAGACGGCTTTTAATTGGAGCAAACTCGGTTAAAACTTCTACAATACAACACTGGCTTTGAAGCCGTTTGAATGACAAATGAGGCATAAATAAAAGGGCTGAGGACAAAGGGCTGGTGATTGAGTCGAGGTGGTGAGTTATGAGTTGAACAGCCAGTCTTTCCAGCTATTAACTCAAAACTCTCTTAACTAGATGCTATAAGCCTTAGTGGAATGAATTCAAGCAAGGACTTGCGTTCATCAATTAGTCAAGTTGAGAATAAGGAGGGCAATGCGGGATGAGTGAAATGGATGTGAGTCAGGAATTTGATTACGATTTGGTAATAATCGGTGCAGGTGTAGGGGGACATGGTGCTGCCTTACATGCCGTTAGCTGTGGCTTGAAAACCGCAATTATTGAAGCCTCTGAAATGGGTGGCACCTGTGTCAATCGGGGCTGTATCCCATCAAAAGCGCTATTGGCAGCATCGGGTAGAGTCCGGGAGTTACGCAATACCCACCACCTTCAGGCACTAGGTATTCAGGTGGGAGATGTTGCCTTTGACCGACAAGCGATCGCCAATCACGCGAACAATCTTGTTTCTAAGATTCGTGGCGATCTCACAAATAGCCTAAAACGCTTGGGCGTTGATATTATCCAAGGCTGGGGTAAGGTAGCTGGACAACAAAAAGTAACAGTTACGACAGACAGTGGCGAAAAAACATTTACAGCCAAAGACATTATTCTCTCCACTGGCTCAGTTCCCTTTGTGCCACCAGGAATTGAGATTGATGGAAAAACCGTCTTTACCAGTGATGATGCCTTAAAGCTGGATTGGATACCAGATTGGGTTGCGATTATTGGTAGTGGTTACATTGGTCTGGAATTTTCTGATGTCTATACAGCTTTAGGCTCAGAAATCACAATGATTGAAGCGCTAGACCAGCTAATGCCGACTTTTGACCCGGATATTGCTAAATTGGCGACACGAGTTCTGATTACTCCCCGCGATATTGAAACTCATGTCGGGGTGTTGGCGATGAAGGTAACACCGGGAACACCCGTCGTGATAGAACTCGCCGATGCTAAAACCAAAGAAGTCGTGGATGTTCTGGAAGTAGACGCTTGCCTTGTCGCAACGGGGCGAATTCCAGCTACCAAAAATTTGGGGCTGGATGCTGTCGGTGTTGAGACAGATCGGCGGGGCTTTATTACCGTTGATGAGACAATGGCGGTGTTATCATCCGGGGAACCTGTGCCTCATCTGTGGGCAATCGGTGATGCAATAGGGCAACTGATGCTAGCTCACGCGGCTTCAGCACAAGGCGTTGCAGCTGTAGAAAATATTTGTGGGCGGCACCGGACTGTAGACTATCGCAGTATTCCAGCAGCGGCGTTCACGCATCCAGAAATTAGCTATGTGGGATTGACTGAGCCAGCAGCTAAGGAACTAGGTGAAAAAGAGGGGTTTGAAGTCGCCTCGGTGAAGTCGTATTTTAAAGGAAACTCTAAAGCGATCGCAGAAGGAGAAGCTGAAGGTATTGCTAAAGTCATTTACCGTAGAGATACAGGCGAAGTCCTCGGCGTACATATTCTGGGTATCCATGCTTCTGATTTAATTCACGAAGCCTCAAATGCGATCGCCCTACGGCAATCGATCAATACCCTCGTGACCCTAGTCCATGCTCATCCCACACTGTCGGAAGTGCTGGATGACGCTTACAAACGAGCTGTCGGTAGTCATTAGTAGGCACAAGGAGTCTTCTTCCCCCAGCCCCGTAGCTCTCTTTTGACCAACAACCAACAACTAACAACCAATGACCAATTGATGAAAATTCGCCGACGTCCACCCAATCCAGCTATTGACCTCGATATATTTCGCTATCAAGTAGTTGTTCCAGATTCCGAGCCACGCCATATTCTGGAAGAAATTGTCTGGCACAAAGAGACGGAAGTTGACCAGATGCGGGAACGTGTTCCTTTATTGGAATTGCGGCGGCGGGTACAGACTGCGCCAGCTATCCGCAATTTCAGGCAAGCCTTATCTTCTGGGAAAACTCGTCCCGCCTTGATTGCAGAAGTTAAGAAAGCATCTCCCAGTAAGGGGGTGATTCGAGAGGATTTTGACCCCGTTGCGATCGCTCATGCCTACAACCAAGGGGGAGCAAGTGCGATATCCGTGCTAACCGATCAAAAATTCTTTCAAGGCAGCTGGGAAAACCTGGCAAATGTTCGTGCTGCCGTTGATTTGCCTGTCTTGTGTAAGGATTTCATCATCTACCCCTACCAAATCTATCTCGCCCGCAGTTACGGAGCAGACGCTGTTTTACTAATTGCTGGAATTCTGTCAGACCAAGACCTTCAGTACTTTGTCAAAATTGCCAATGCTCTATCCATGACGCCCCTAATCGAAGTTCATACTCTCTTGGAGTTAGACCGCGTATTATCTCTAGATGGCGTTACCCTAGTTGGTATTAATAATCGTAACCTGGAAGATTTCTCGGTCGATCTGCAAACGACCTGCCAAATCCTAGCAGCACGGGGAAACCAGCTACAGGAGCGTGGCATTATGGTCGTCAGTGAGTCAGGGCTGCATACAAGCGCCGATTTAGAGCAAGTAGCATCTGCGGGTGCGGCTGCCGTTCTGATTGGCGAGTCACTGGTGAAACAGCCTGACCCAAGTACAGCGATCGCCAGTCTGTTTTCCAGTCCGTGACTTGTAAGTCACGAGTCCGTTGTTGGTTGTGATAATGAAAAGTAAAAGGCTTTGCGCTCATCGGCACTCGCTCCATAGGGCGCGAAAGGCTAGCAGCCGCACTGATGCTCAAAGACTCGCTGTCGCAGATTCGTCCATTTGAGGTAAACCAGGTTTCATGGAGCCAATTCCCCTTCCGTCTTATGTCCATTACGAACTGCTTCTCCAACTTCTAGAGCGCCAAACTTCATTTGCTGTCAATCAGAAACCCGCAGTTCGAGAGCAAGTTCATCAATTAATCAGCACACTTCGGAAAGCCCTAGCTCAGCAGAGGCAACTGGAGCAAACCTGCATCCGAGCCAACTTACCAATTGAGTACCGCTGGTCTCTCAACAGTGCCAGTTTTGAGCCAGAACACTCTCCCGATGTCCTTCCCCTAGCTCACAAGCCCGAAGTCGGTAATTAAACATTAAGCATCTAGTACGTAGGTGTAGGGCTTGTAAGTTTTTAGTTGTTAGATAGATTTTGTCAAACTCCTGATTTTTGCCGGAAAGTCCTTTAAGAATTTCTACTTTATCTAACAACTAGCCATTGTCTAGAGGAGTTGTGCGATCCTGGATTATGCGAAGCGAGAAGTATAGAGGGCAACAAAATGGACGACAAGCATATGCTGATGATTCCTGGTCCAACGCCAGTACCGGAAAAAGTATTACTGGCGCTGTCTAAGCACCCAATTGGACACCGGAGTGGGGAATTTAGCCAAATCATGGCAGAGGTGACGCAAAACCTCAAATGGCTGCACCAAACCCAGAACGATGTTTTGGTGTTAACGGTGAGTGGCACAGGCGCGATGGAAGCGGGTATTATCAACTTCCTCAGCCCAGGTGATCGCGTTTTGGTTGGAAGTAATGGAAAATTTGGCGATCGCTGGGCGGCTATGAGTGCTGCCTTTGGTCTAGAAGTCGAGACAATCACAGCGGATTGGGGTAAACCATTAGACACAGAGCAGTTTCGCGAAAAGCTTGCCGCTGACACCGAAAAGAACATTAAAGCTGTCATTATTACTCACTCTGAGACTTCTACTGGTGTCCTCAACGACCTGGAAACGATTAATCGTCACGTCAAAGAGCATGGCGAAGCTTTAATGATTGTTGATGCGGTTACTAGCTTGGGTGCAGTCAATCTGCCAGTAGATGAATGGGGAATTGATGTCGTTGCTTCTGGTTCTCAAAAGGGCTATATGATTCCTCCAGGGCTAGGATTTGTCTCGGTTAGCCCTAAAGCATGGGAAGCTTACAAAACAGCCAAGCTGCCACGCTTCTATCTGGATTTAGGCAAATACAGTAAAACAGCGGCAAAAAATAGCAATCCCTTTACCCCTCCAGTTAATTTGGTTGTGGCGCTACAAGCAGCACTGCGGATGATGCAAGCGGAAGGTTTAGAATCGATCTTTGCACGTCACCAACGGCTGATGAGAGCAACTCGTGAGGCGGTACAAGCTCTCTCATTACCCTTGTTTGGACCTGATGAGGCGGCTAGCCCTGCAATTACGGCGGTTGCGCCTGTATCTGTAGAGTCGGAACAAATCCGCGCCGTGATGAAGAAGCGTTTTGATATTTCTCTGGCTGGTGGACAAGACGACTATAAAGGCAAAATTTTCCGTATCGGACATCTTGGCTTTGTTAGCGATCGCGATATTCTTGCGGCGATTGGTGCGCTTGAAGCAACTCTCCGTGAACTGGGCTACGAATCTATGACACCAGGGGCTGGTATTGCCGCAGCAGCTAGAGTGTTTGCTCAATCATGAGCTTCTAAGCTGATGTGCAAGTTAATTACATGTTGAATATTATCTACTAGCTAACAACGCTACTAACTAAAAAGAGCGAGTCACCTATTGACTCGCTCTTTTCTGTATTGGATAAATTGTGAATGAACATACAATGTCTGGACTTGCCTAGGGTTGAGATTAACCCAAAGGCATAAGCATTTGAACATTATCAATTTGCTCCTCGCGGATTCTTCCAGTCTTAAACGGTTTCCAGCCAGTCATAAATTCGATCGAGTTGCTCTAAGGTTACCAAACCATACTGCCAAAGAATCATTGGCAAAGGACCTGGATCTTGTTCCCGACGGCGTTGTGCGATCGCAATTGAGTCCCTGGAAATCGCTAATTCTTCCTGAAGAAAGCGAATAAATCTAGAATAAGTTGCAGGTGCCATCTTTACTTTCACCTCCTCATAATCTGCTCTATTGTGGAATTAATGGCTTACGTTCTTGATCTACTAGTAGACAGTATGTGATCTGGCTACTTTTCTTCAGTTCCTTCCTTATATTGAAGGTTAGAACTGTTCTTACTTGTGTTTCAAATCACTCCCAAACTGAGATTTAAATCAGCTAAGTTTGCCTTCTACATTTTTTGTCAGCAAGAAACAGCCGCTTAAACAGACAGCCCTAGCTTAGACTTCCAACACTATATGTTGGAAATATAGATAGGCTTTTCTGGTTACGGAAACTGAAACTTGGCAGTTTCTAGCAAACCTTTGTATCGTTTTTTACTTCAGAGCTCTAATAAAAGCCATCTGTAAATTGGAAGATTCATCAGCCGATGTACGCTCTTACTCAGACAACCCTCACACCAATGCTTAGCGGTTCATCGCTAAGGCTTTGTTAGCGTAACATCTTCGCAGTTTTGCTCAGCTTCTGAATCTGGTTGGAAGCAGTTAATTGTTATAGAGTATCTGAGTTTGAACTCTTTACAACTCTCCCTTACGAAAGAGTAGCTTACTTTTATGGCAGAACCGCAACAAGTTCAGTGAAAATTTTAATAATTTCAATAAAAATTAAGAATTGGAGGAGGTTGGGGGGGTGATATTCTCATCTAAGAACTTCACACTCACCCGATCGCCCACCTTAAGTCCCAGTTCTGCTGCCCGTCCGCCTCTGAGTTCAATCACTTGGTCAATTGGTGTTTGGGGCCCATAGCTTGGACAAGGATCTGCCGTACAAGGGGGAACATCCGCCGCGATCGCTTTTACCTCCCCATCTTTCAGGAAAACCATATCAAGGGGAATTTTTGTATTCTTCATCCAGAAGCTGACAGGTCGCGGTGGTGAGAAAGAAAACAACATCCCCCGATCATCTGCTAGTGATGTACGATACATCAATCCCATCGCTTGCTCTTGAGGTGTCCGGGTCACTTCTAGAAGAATTCGTTGACCGGCCATCTGAGCTTGGGCTGTAATCGGTAGCATTTGCCCTAAGTCCTTAGGTAGCGCTGAGACAGATGGAGGAGGTGGCAGTCGTTCACCCGACTTTAGTGGTGTTCCATCTCCAACGTTCGCTGGTGCTGAGGTAACACAACCCATCAGTACAACACACAGCGTTACGCCTAATAAATTAATTTGACCTTTCATTAGAGTTTTACCACTGGATATAATCCTTACTCCTGCGAGGCTGGACTGCTTGCTGAAATCGGGAACTTTTAAGAATTCTGAGTTTTGAGCTAAGAAAATAGCCTGAGCAAGGTTCACATATCGCCTACGTGATGCCTTGAACAAGATTTACTATTTAACGCCTATGTAGGTAGACAAATTCAATACAAGTACAAACACTCAGAGCTTACCTATAGGCGATAGGTTTTCGTGCGTTTGTTCATGCCTACCTACTGAACGTTCCCCAACGCTCTATGCCTCCCGCAACACATAGCCGACACCCCGTACTGTTTGAATCAAGCGCTTTTCACCCTCATCTTCAATCTTGAGGCGTAAATAGCGAATATACACTTCAATGACATTCGACTCTCCCATGAAGTCATAACCCCAAACATTTTCGAGAATTTGTTCGCGGGTCAATACTTCACGAGGATGAGCCATCAAATACTTGAGGAGTTCAAACTCCTTCATGGTCAAGTCAATCACCCGTCCACCACGTATAGCTCGGCGTGTCGTCAAGTCTAAAATCAATTCCCCAAACCTTAGCTGTTCGCTAACCCCTACTTCTGGCTCAAGATAGAGGCGCACCATTTGCAAAAATGGTTCTGTGCGATAAGGCTTCAGAAAATAATCATCAGCTCCAGCCTCTAGACAAGCCACTCGATCATCAACTGTGTCACGAGCCATGAGCAGAAGTAACGGTACACGAGAACCTGTGCCTCTGATCTGAGAACACAACCTCAGCCCTGATTCTCCTGAGAGTGCCCTATCTACAACAATCATTGCCGGCTGGAGTTCACAGGCTTGATGCCAACCCGTGGTCGCATCAGGAGCAACAACAGTATGGTATCCGGCTTCTCTTAAATCTAGACTTAGGCGTTCAGCAAACGTTTCGTCTGTTTCTACGAGTAAAACACAGGGATTGCGATCAAGAGTAATAGAGTGCATAGGCAAAGCTTGTGTTGACAAACTGGCTACTAGTACCTGAATTATCTCCCTTGTTGTAGCACGTCTTGGTGTCAAGAGTCTTAATCCGAAGGGTACTGACATAAGAGCCTTGAAATAGATTTCACCCCTCAAAGCGATGTCAAGCTAAAGCTTACTAAATCAGCCTTTCAACCCGTTAAAACGGGTTTTAGCTTTTAGCCCGTTCGCGTTCGCGAAGCGTTCTCGAAGAGTAGCGTTCCCGTTCCCCGTAGGGGTTCCCGAAGGGTAGGATACTTTAGTTCAGGGCTTAATTCAATGACATTCGTCTCAATCCAGTTTGAGGACTAAGTCAATAGGGATTGGATGCAAGGCACTCGGTAATATCGAATTGTCTTGTCTATTGCCGACAATAAGAAAGTCCATCGCTACGATGAACAAGTTCCCACGTTTAATGACATCTACCTGGCTAGCGACCTTCTTCCTATTGATGAAGAATTTGATGGAGTTGTTCCGCTTCCTCCAATGTTTTACTCAATCCTGCTTCAGCAATGCCTCTGACGTAGTTAATCTTGATTTCCTCAAGCATATCTATGAGTAGAGATTGCAATTCTTGAAGGTTATGCTTCTTTTGTAGTTCTATTTGTAGAGCTTCATTGAAGTTTCGGATCAGACGGTTCGAGTGTTCTGCTGCTACAGGGTCTTCTAGTAATGTCGTTAGGGTGCTGTAGGTTGTCTCAGAGATATCTGCCACTAATCTCTCCGTTAACTGCGTGGGTAATTGATTTAAACCAGGGACATGCTGTAGTTGTTGGTAGACCGGGGATTGATTGAGGAGAGTTGTAACACTGTGATGGAGTAAAGCTTCGAGGTCTGGTTGGACTTTGGGGAGTACGTCATAGATGCTGAGGTGGAGTAGACAAGTTGCGATCTCTTTTACTTCATCAGTGTTATTGATATTGATGTAAGGGCGGCGAGTCTCAGGATGTAGTAGCCAACGCGCAATATCACCTCGTTGAATCGACTCCTGCGCTTGGTCAATCATCCGAATTCCAACAAGTTCCGTTAGTTCCTCAGCAAAATTGGCAATAAAGTCATATTTGATTTGCCGCCGTACAGGTTCCAGATTGAGTAACTCAGCTTGATAGAGGCGAAGCGTCACGGGAAGGACTCTCAACCACCGCAAAACAGGTAGTAGGAGAAAGATATCGTACCAGCGCCGCAGCATTGCTTCAAGCCAGTTCAATCGGGGATTTTGGCGACTTATATAGAAACTACGAGCGAGAAATTCTAAGCCGAATAGGACAATAAAGGGTATGTCAATCAGCCAGAAGTTATTGAGAAATTTGCCATTGGTTCCCAAGCGGCGATAGTAGTTCTTTTGGATTAGCGGACGAACCTCAATATTAAAAAACCCAATCTCTTGCTGCCAACCGGCATGGGATAAGTAACCTTGACTCCAAAAGGTTTCAAAGGCTTTATGAGCCGATTCTTCACCAACGCGATCGCGTATTTGGTTTTTAATCTTTTCTAGAGTGCCGCTTTTATTCGCCAACGCAAAGGGGTTATCCTCAATCATCTGGTTACTGAGACGACGTAATTCGCCTAGCAACTCTTCTCCCTGAGGTGGCTCTACCCCTGTCTGCAACACCAATTTTTCCAGTTGCTCTACCTTGTTCAGGTAGTTCTGTGTTTCTCGATGAGGTTCAATCCCCTTAATTGGGTCGTAAATCTCGATTAAACTCGGCACTTGTTGAAAGTAGAAGTCGCGCCAGGGTACATAGCTGAGGTCAAAAAACACCAAACACAAGTTCACCAAGGCAATAATTGCCATTAATCGTTCAAACCAGCGGTTCCGACGAACTGTAGGTTTTGAGATAGCTAGTCTTTGAGTCGATAACATGCCGCTAAACCCTTGGAAATCTACCGGGTTTATTAGACTTGATGCGCTAAATTTGAGTCAACTCATCTTTAGCAAGATTTTGGCAATTCCTTGGGTTCAGCCCCCTGAGTGCAACACTAGTGCAAGAATGCAGAAAGCCGAAGGCAAGAAAGCTGTAAGGTAAGCTTTTTAACCTTTTTCAACTAGATAGTTATTTCCGCCACCCTGGTCTAGTGTTCTTATCAGGTGATTATCCTGCCGCCTGTTGTTCCTTTGTCTACATCTAGTAATTACCCACTGGATAGAGGTAACCAAGAGGTTCATATGCAGTTGTGAGAGTTTCGCTCAGTTAGCGCAGAACATTTTGTGATCCCACTGTGCTAATATTGGGCGTTTGAATGACCAACCATCGCATACATTCTCTAGTTGGTGTCAAATTTCCTTGCTATTTCCAACAGAACGACGCGCCGGAAGGCGTATGTTTTAATCTTTGCTGGTACTTTCAGCTTCTTTGTTGGCTTGGGCTATGGGAGCGCTAAGCGATATGAATACATTCAAGAATTTTCCTTCGTTGAGCCTGTAACTGATGTTTTACCTGATTTTCATCTCAAGCCAGAACCCCCTGCTGTAACTATCAAAATCAAAGCCGTTGGAGACATCGTTCCTGGTACAAATTACCCTAATAATCGACTCCACTCGCGTAGTAAAACTCTCTTTCAAGGCGTTAAACCCCTTCTGAAAGGAGCTGATATATTATTTGGCAACTTTGAGAGTACGTTAACAAATTATCCTTACTCTCCTAAAGGTTTAGGTGGGAGGTTAATTGTTGCCTTTCGCACGCCTCCAAGTTATACCCAAATTTTAAAAGAAGCTGGGTTTGATGTGATGAGTGTTGCTAATAATCATTCCTTTGATTTCGCTCGTCAAGGATTTAATGACACCATTCACAATCTTGAAAAAGCTAACATTAAAGCCCTTGGTAAAAAAGGTCAAATTCTCATTGCTAAACGAAAAGGACTATCGATTGCCTGGATTGGCTTTAGCTACTTTAACTATCACAATTCTCTGAACAACCTAAAAGAAGCAAAAGCGCTAGTGCAAAAAGCTAGTAAAAATGCTGATATGGTAGTGATTTCTGTTCATGCGGGTTCTGAGGGCACAGGGGCGATGAATGTCAAAAATCAAACTGAATACTTTTTTGGAGAAAATCGAGGAAACATGGTGCAGTTTTCTCGCACCATGATTGATAATGGCGCTGATCTAATTCTGGGGCATGGTCCTCACGTTCCTAGAGCCTTAGAACTTTATAAAGGCAAATTAATTGCTTATTCTTTGGGCAATTTTATGGGATACCGAACCCTCTCTGCTGAAGCACAACTTGCCTACTCCCTAGTTTTGGAAACGGAACTCAATAACCAGGGAGATTTTACATCTGGCAAGATTATCCCTGTTCATTTAACAGGGCAAGGTATACCTTATCCTGATCGGCAGTTTCGCAGTGTCAAGTTAATCCGCCAGTTGACTCAGAGTAATTTCCCTAAGACTCGCCTAACGATTGATAAGAATGGTCGAATCCAGCCCAAGTAAGCACTATTCTCTATCTAAGTCGATTTCGGTAGCCGCTTCTTCCTTTTCGCCAAGTATGTCAGCGTCGCAACCTACACAGTACCAACCGATTTCTGAATCTTCCGTCAGTTTGATTTGAACTAAATCTGCCCCGCATCTGTGACATTTTGGTGCGTCCATCAATTTCTCCAGAGGATTTCCTTTGTGTCTACCTTAATTTTTCCTTGAACAGGGCAAAAAGGGAATCCAGTGAAAGCAGAAGTTCGCAAAACTCAAGTAAGTCCAAGGCTCCAGAATGATCTGAGAGGAAGCAATGAACCAGTTTTAGGTATTTGATTCAGTTCAGTTAACCGAAGCGATCACTGCCCTTGGCTCAGCTAGCTTCTCATCCACTACAAAACAAGCAAAATTGACGATTCACTCACGTCATTTCCTCCCAGCTTCCGTATCAGCGCTTTTCCTTTAACTCCTATTAATCCACTTGTTTAACTCCTTCACCCCATTGGTAAGGGAATTTTTTGATTGGGCTGGAAAAGCGATCGCCTCTTGTCACTTGACGAGTCGAGGCAGTATTTAAGCGCTATTCCTTTATTTACAAGGCATTCACAACTCAAAAAAAACTTTATACTACACCCTTGACAAATTTGTAGTATCTTTGTAGTATGTATATATCGAAGCAAGAAGAGGAGTGATTCAGCTCCAACTCAAAAAAATCATGTTGTTACTATTCATTCGGCTCCCTGGTCAACCTAGATCAAAGCGAGAGTCAAATAAAAGACCGAATCAGCCTCCTTCGAGAGAGCAAGAACAAAGGTCATCTGCACGTATTCATCAACGAAAAACTACCGAAGCTATCCACAAGACTAGCCAGGTATATCACCTAGAACGTCGGTTGTTTCTCTAAACTTTATCAGTCTTTTTCTGAACCTTGAAAACTGAATAAGAAAGCACCCATTTATTTCATCAATCTGTGCTGACAGCCATAGGCACAGATGTCTTGAAGGGAAGCGTAGCTCAACTGATACTACAAGGTTGTCTCAACCTGCTATGAGAAACAGTTGGTATCTCTTACAAACAAAATACAAAAAGAGATTGGGATTCAATCCAGCTATGCTTCCTGCAATTAAGACACATAACAGTGGGAATTGCTGATTGAGTCATGGGGCTATAGCTCAGATGGTTAGAGCAGTGCCTTGTCACGGCAAAGGTCGTCGGTTCAAGTCCGATTAGCCCCGCTAGGGCAGCAATGATGGAGTTTCAATTCTCCACTCCCAGACAACGGCCCCATCGAATAAGGGCTAATTCACCTGTCTTTCAAGCAGGCAATACGGGTACTCCTTCGGAGAATGCTCCGCGAACAAGTCCCGTTGGGGCTATCAGATTGATGAACGAGGTCGAGTAGCCAAGTGGTCGAAGGCGTCAGTCTGCAAAACTGATATTTTCTCGTGGGTTCAAATCCCACCTCGACCTCTCAATCTGCAAATCATCTGGTGCATGGGAGTATAGCTCAACTGGCAGAGCAGACGGCTCTTAACCGTATGGTTGCAGGTTCGACCCCTGCTACTCCCACTTGTATGGTATGGGAGTATAGCTCAGTTGGTAGAGCGGCATCCTCATAAGATGACAGGTCGCAGGTTCAAGTCCTGCTACTCCTACTGATACACAAGCCTCATCGTTTAGCTCGGTTTACAGAATCTAATACCCATAAGCGTAGTTATCGGTATTTAAGATGAGAACAAAGCCTCATCGTCTAGTGGTTAGGATGCTGCCCCCCTCAAGGCAGAGAAAGGAGTTCAAGTCTCCTTGGGGCTATCTGGAGAGGTGGCTGAAATGGCTGAAAGCACTTCCCTGCTAAGGAAGCATGGGGCAACCCATAGCAAGTACTCTTCGAGAACGCTGACGCTCCTTACGTGGCTACCGCTTCGCTAACGCGAACGAGTCCTGTCCTCTCCGCCTTTTTACCTGGGTCGGCCCGCCTATTAGCTTGTGGGGCAGCAGTCTGTAAAATCGTCCTTTTTTGGTTGCAGGTGCGAATCCTGCCCGACCCATTGGATTTTGGATTTAGATTTTGGATTCAAAGTTCAAATCCTATGTGGGGATGGTGTAACGGCAACATCTCGATCTCCAAAATCGATGATCTGAGTTCAAATCTCAGTCCCCGCGCCATTGAGAGCGTAGTTTAACTGGATAAAATCTCGGTCTACGAAACCGAAGACGTGAAGGTTCGATTCCTTCCGCTCTCGTCAACTTGGAGAGGTAGCCGAGTGGCTTAAGGCGCAGACTTGGAAAGTCTGATTAGGTAAAACCTAACGCAGGTTCAAATCCTGTCCTCTCCGTTGAAACTTCCCCCGGTAGCTCAGTTTGGTAAGAGCGCTTGACTGAAAATCAAGAGGTCGTCAGTTCGATACTGACCTGGGGGACTGTCGTTGCCCTGTAGCTCAGTGGAAGAGCAGTCGCCTGTTAAGCGAACGGTCGTAGGTTCAATCCCTACCAGGGCAGCCATTTATTCATTGCCGGGTGGACGAATAGGCAAGTCGCAGTCCTCTGAAGTCTGAGATACAGGTTCAAGCCCTGTCCCGGCATCCATTTATTGGGGAGTAGGCGACGTTGGCAAAGCCACCTGATTTTGGATCAGGAAATCGCGGGTTCGATTCCTGCCTCCCCAGTTCTGCTCTATCAAAGCGAGAGAGCAGCTAAGTAATGCTCCTGTAGCCCAATCGGAAGAGGCAGCAAGCTTAAACCTTGCGCGTTGCTGGTTCAAGCCCAGCCAGGAGTATCAACGGGATGTAATTCAGCGGCTAGAAGCCATGCTTTGGGAGCATGGAGTCGCAGGTTCAAATCCTGCCATCCCGATATGCCCCTGTAGCCCAATCGGAAGAGGTGCCGCACTTAGAATGCGGAGGTTACTGGTTCAAGCCCAGTCAGGGGTATTGGTGCGATGCGGGTGAAGTAGCCAGGGTAGGCTTGGAGGTCTCATAAGCCTCTTATCAGCAGGTTCAACTCCTGCCCCCGCCACCAAAAGGCAGGCGTGGTGCAATGGCAAGCATAGAAGTTTCGTAATCTTCTGATGCGAGTTCGACTCTCGCCGCCTGCTAAGTGAGTAAGTAGCGATCGCAGCTCAGGCAAAGCTTGAATTTCCACCCTCCCAAATTTGAAGTTGTCTGTCAGCAGCAACTATGCAATTGAGGAACTTGGGTGGATGCAGGAAGTTGTCATAAGCTGATGCCATCTGTCTGGCAGCTTCATGATAGGGAACTCGCCCTATTCCTGTACCTAATCCAGGACAGGCAATGCTACTAATTTTTCGTTCGGCATATTGGTTGTGCCGTCGAACAGCGAGAAGCATTGCCCACATTGCCACGTATGGAATGTCGGTGCCAGCAATAGACATTGGCACTCGCATGGTGGGTGTGTGAGCCAGAAAAGGATGCTTTGGATGACCAGTTTCCACGATGAACGATGTTCCAACAGGCTGTTCACCCAGGAAGTCATTCAGGATATGCTGCTGAACTTTTGTCATCAGGGAACGACCAAAGAACCTAACGATGGCGGCATCCATACCCCCATCCATCATTCCAAATGAATTGGCAGGGCTAACTAAACAGTCAAACTCTGGCAACCACTCGAAATAGTCATTGACTATTTCAACATTGGGTAAATAGTTGAAATGCTGTTGGAAAGCTGTAAACAGTTGTGAACTAGGAGCTACTAGTATTAGCTTCAAGTTTTGAACTTACCTCCACTTAGAACGCTATTTTAGTTGCAAGCTGAGGCAAGAGTCAACTTGCCTGAAAAGAAGTGGCGAATTGGGAGTTTCCCGCAATTCGTTGCAATGCAGATGTGGTGTAACTGGCAACACAAGGGTGTAGTAAGTCCTTGATGTGGGTTCAATCCCCGCCGTCTGCTCTTTGATTATGCAGGTGTGATGTAACAGCAACATGAGGCTCTTGTAAAGCCTTATTGCGAGTACCCTTCGGGAAGGCTTCGCCTACAAATCTCGCCACCTGCTTGTGACTCACCGTTCGGTCATTTGGATGACCCAGTAGCCAAATAAAGAGCCTCAAGTGTAGCCGTACTGGACAATTGGGCTATGGAGAAGATGCAGCAACGACAGACTAAAGGCATGT
>NZ_JACJNU010000012.1:0-99865 GCF_014849525.1 Microcoleus sp. FACHB-SPT15
AGAACAGCTATGTCTTTTCGATTTTTTGATTGGTTGAACCTAAATCGTGACGTGTTTGCTGCTTACAAAGCCAGTTTAGGGTTTATTTGGGCTTAATTTTTGTCTAAGTCCCGTTAAGGCAGAAGGCAGAAGGGGATATTTCTAACAACCAACAACCAACAACTAATCCTCCTTAGAGGACTTCAACGCTTCTAAAAGATCAGGAGGTTCGGCTGGCATCGGAAAAAGTAAGCGAAAGGCAGCCTGACGCTGGTCTGATGGTTCTGAGGCATTGTTCCACAAGGTTTCATAGAAAAAGAACGATACCCCAGCAAATCCCCGCTGTCGGACAGCATCTACTTGCTTTTGAATTTGTGACAGGGAAATAGGTTTGCTTCTCAGTCCAGTTAGAATACCGATCCCTACAGGGATATGACTGCGGGCGGCTTTAACTTCAGGTTGTTCCAACTCTGAGATAAAGGTGTTGAAGCTGTCTCGATAAATCTGCACAATCAGTTCCTCCACCAAGCCACGCCGTTCCCAATTTGCCCAGTCTGCTAAAAAGAATTGGTAGGAGTCTTTCTGCGGGTTGGGAGAGACGGAGAGGATGACGTTTGGCTTACGGTCTTTTACCGCCCGGAATACCTTGGTTAAGTAATCGGTAATTTTGTTAGCCCGCCAGCGTACCCATTCAGCATCTTGAGGGTTTGTGGAGGGGGATTTGCCTTGATGTTCTTTTTTGTACAACTCAATGGTAAAGGGATCGTAACCTAGGTCAGAGGGCAAGCCAAAGTGGTCATCAAATTGGATGCCATCAACATCGTAGTTGTTGACAATCTCAACCACTAAATCCTGGATGAACTGCTGCACCTCTGGCTTGAAGGGGTTGAGCCAGACGCGATCGTGAGTTCCTTCTTTTTTCGTCTTTACACCTTTGCTATTTTGGGTGAGCCAATCCGGGTGACGCTTGGCTAATTCAGAATCAGCAGGTGCCATGAAGCCAAATTCAAACCAGGGAATGACCCGAATCCCGTTTTGATGTCCCTGCTCCACCATTTCCTTGAGCATATCTCGCCCTTGTACCCCTAAATCCGGGTTGAGGGATGCGTCAAGGGGGGTTACTAATCTTACTGCCCGTCCGGTAACTTGTTCTGCTACTTGGCTAGGGTAGAGGGTATAACCCCAGTTCCAGACAGTAGGGTAAACGGTGTTGAAGTTTAGCTCTTTGAGCCGTTGGATAGCGTTGGTTACATTCTGGCTGGAAAATAATACGTTACTGTCAATATTTGTAAGCCATACACCGCGTAACTCTGCTTTTGCCGTATCAGATGGCGGTGTTCCTACTTTCGCAATGTACTGGGCAGGGATCGATCCCACCGTGCCTGTTGCTTGACACAAAAACGCGGCAACATCGGCTCGACTTGCCAACTGATTGGAGTTAAGTTTCCGAACCTCAGGATAATTAACAACTAGCCCTTTTTCTATAGCGGCTGCGATCGCACTTCGAGAATACTCCGGAATCCCAGCGACATCACTAAATGCTCCATTTAATGTGTCTACAGTGGGATTGACGGGTACATACTTTAACCCACTCGCTAATGACACTAACGCTTGCACACGAGGGATATTTTGAGTTGGATTGAAAACTCCTCCCGGATAGCCAGCCAGAAATCCGGTTTGATAAGCCTTTTGAATCGCAGCACTCGCCCAGTAGTTAGTCGAGACATCTGCAAATTTGCCTCCGGTTCGTATGGCTGGAGTATCGGGGAAGGCTTTTCCCAGCATGGCGGCAAACTCTGCTCTCGTCACAGGTGCATTCGGCTTAAAGCTGCCATCGGGATAACCACTAAGGATTTGCCGTTGGGTTAGTTGTTCAATACAAGGCTGTGCCCACGTCCCCTGGATATCATTAAACCTCGTCTGAGCCTGAGCAATGGTTGGCTTGAGTACTGCAACTGTAATGCCTAAGATAAACAGGAAAATAATCCAAGCCTTACGCCCAAAAGCGCGGCTAAACCAAACCAGCCCATCTGCACAGGCTGTAAAAGAGTTTTGGAGAAATCGTTTCATAGATGGCGAGATAGACACTAAACAATTGACACAAGCGCCTTGCACTAATCAGGAATGACTGGTAAAACTGGGCAAAGGTTGCAGGGCAAGAAGTATAGCATCGCAAATTTGGGTGGGATTTGACGTGATGAAAGTCAGTCCAGACACGGTTAGTGAATGGTGTTGAACCGCAGAGGGTTAGTGTCTGTGCAAGGTTCATGTTGGACAGAAGATTTTTCAATCTGATAATTACTATTCAATGTCATTAAGCTTTGTTACATCTATCCGGATTTTGAAATAACCGCCGTGTTGTCATACGTAAGCAGATCGTTGTCATACACAAATGCAATCGCGTCATACAACCGTAGTACTGCAATTAGATGTAATACTGCAATTAAAAAATCACCCATTCTTACGAAGACATCACTTTTTTTTTCCTTTAAAAAGTAATTTAGAAAGCCACCTGGTATTTTCATATGACTCACCAGTTTGATTTGGAAGATTCGGCTATCAGTAACAAGCGATCGCTCCGAAAACTGGAACGGGCGATTACTCTATCCCAAGGTCAATTTTCACTAATTTTGGTATGCTGCAACTGTCCCTCGTTGCGGCTGCGAGTGGTGAATCGGCTGCCAGAATTCTCTTCTGTCCAAATCCAAGAACTCACGCTACACCCATCGGTTAACACTCTATTTACAACGATTCTGACCGCGATGGAGGAACCGCCGCCTCCAGCGTTGATGGTTTTCGGGCTAGAATCAGTCGTTGCAATTGATCAAGTTTTAATTGCGACTAACCTTGTGCGGGATGAGTTTCGCAAACAGTTTCCTTTCCCGTTAGTGTTGTGTGTTAATGATGAGATTCTGCAAAAGCTGATTCGACTTGCACCTGATTTTAGGAGCTGGGCAGCTAACCCAATTCGATTTGAAATCCCTAATATTCAGTCACTTGAACGGGCAGCGGTTACCGCTTAATTCTGCCTCTTGATTGCCCAATTATCCTCCCTATGGGGATCGCAAATTTAAAGGATAATTTAAGCTATTCAAGGATTCATATTCAGGTGGCTGAAGTAACAAGCGGATCAATCTAGTGGTTATTGACCAACGCCTGCTCACAGCAATTCATCGTCAGCCTTACCCGCTGTTATTTAGTACAGTTAGTGGGGCGCATCTCTACGGCTTTCCTTCCCCTGACTCGGACTATGACTTGAGAGGAAGTCATATTCTGCCAGTGCCAGAGGTGGTAGGACTCAATCCGCAACAGGAAACGATTGAAGTCACAGAAGTCCGTGAGGGGCTGGAAATTGACTTGGTGACTCACGATATCAAAAAGTTCTTTTCGTTGCTCCTGAAAAAGAACGGCTATGTTTTAGAGCAGTTATATTCGCCGCTGATTGTTCACACGACACCAGAACATGAGGAACTAAAAGCGATCGCAATTGGCTGCATCACACGCCACCATGCCTACCACTACATCGGCTTTGCTCAGACACAGTGGCGACTGTTTGAAAAAGAACAGCCACATCGCGTTAAACCTCTACTCTATGTCTACCGAGTCTTGTTAACCGGGATCAACTTGATGCGAACCGGAACGGTAGAAGCAAATTTAGTACAACTGAATCAACGTTTCCAACTTCCCTACATTCCTGACTTGATTGCTCTAAAGCTGGCAAGAGCAGAAAAATCCGTTTTGGAAGATGCCGCTCTAGAATTCCATCAGCAGGAATATCTGCGACTGTTAGGTGAATTAGAAGCCGCTCATCAGGCTAGCCACCTCCCCGAAAGTCCTTCTGCCAACGAAGCTCTAAACGACTTGCTCGTGCGTTTGCGGATTGGCTCTATGGCGAATCAGTAAATTAAAGATCTGATGGCTACAGCCGTGTGAGATCATAGAGAGAGTCAACAACGGTCAATGAAGTCTGAACAGAATGGCACAAGATCAGAAGTCAACGGTCGTAATCACGGGTGCCTCTTCGGGAGTGGGTTTGTACGCTGCGAAAGCCCTTGCTAAAAGAGGATGGCATGTGGTGATGGCCTGTCGAGATTTAGAGAAGGCACAAAACGTTGCCCAAATGGTGGAAATGCCGCAAGACAGCTACACCATCATGCATATCGACGTTGCCTCTTTGGAGAGCGTTCGGCAGTTTGTCAATAAGTTCAGGGCAAGTGGCAAGTCTCTAGACGCTTTGGTGTGCAACGCTGCAATCTATATGCCTTTATTAAAGGAGCCGTTACGATCCCCAGAAGGATTTGAGTTAAGCGTTGCCACAAATCACCTGGGTCATTTCCTCTTATGTAACCTCATGCTTGAGGATTTGAAGAATTCAGGAGCTACGGAGCCGAGGCTCGTCATTTTAGGAACCGTAACGCATAATCCGGACGAGTTGGGCGGGAAGATTCCGCCACGTCCAGACTTGGGCGATTTCAAGGGTTTTACAGAAGGATTTAAAGAGCCAATCTCGATGATTGATGGCAAGAACTTTGAACCCGTCAAAGCTTACAAAGACAGCAAAGTCTGTAATGTGCTGACTATGCGGGAACTGCATCGACGCTATCACGACTCAACAGGCATCGTCTTCAGTTCTCTCTACCCAGGATGTGTTGCCGACACGCCGCTATTTAGAAACCACTATCCGCTGTTTCAAAAACTCTTCCCCTGGTTCCAGAAAAATATCACGGGGGGATACGTGTCTCAAGAGTTGGCGGGTGAGCGAGTCGCGGTAGTGGTTGCTGATCCTGAGTACAATCAATCGGGTGCCTATTGGAGTTGGGGAAATCGACAGAAGAAAGATGGCAAGTCGTTTGTTCAAAGAGTCTCTCCCCAAGCCCGTGATGATGAAAAAGGCGATCGCATGTGGGAGCTAAGCGCCAAGTTGGTTGGGTTATCGTGACAGGACATGGGCTGGGTGTTAGTGTTGGTGCCGCTCAGCCTGTATGATTAATTGCTCCTCGCCCAAAAGAGGAGGAAACCCCAAAACTGCCAGAACAGGAGCAGGAAACAACGATTAAGGCATAAACTCTGTATGGTGTTGATGACCATACAGGAATGTAAGATTTGTTAGGTGGTAATTAGCTGCTTAAGCAGTGAAGTTTCTGCTCTGTTGTGGGTCACATCCCTATTACAGGTTACTGGAATTTCCACAATGAACTCTGTTCCTTTCTCTGGGGCAGAAATACAACTGATTCGACCCTTGTGTTTTTCTACTACAATCTGATGGCTAATGGACAATCCCAATCCGGTGCCCCTTCCTACAGGTTTTGTCGTAAAAAACGGGTCAAATATTTGCTGGCGCACTTTTTCACTCATGCCAGAACCATTGTCTGCAATACGAATGATAATGTAGTTTGTTATTTGTTGTTTGTTGTTGGGAACTGACTGCTGATAGCCCGATACTGATGTGCTGATGGTAATCACTCGTGGGGACGATTGATTTTCCAGAGCATCAATTGCATTATTCAATAGATTTAGAAATACCTGATTTAATTGGCTGGCGTAACAGATCACCTGGGGCAGTTGACCGTAGTTTTTAATCACTTCAATTTCAAGACGCCCACCTACTGCCCTAAGTCGGTGCTGCAAAATTAGTAAGGTGTTATCAATGCCTTCGTGGATATCTACCAGTTTTTGCTCCGATTCATCCAATCTAGAGAAGCTTTTGAGCGATCGCACAATTTCTTCAATGCGTTTAGTCCCCACCTGCATCGAATCCATCAGTTTTGACCAATCTTCTACCAGAAAGTTCAAGTCGATCACAGAAGCTAAATGCTGAAGTTCTGGTGTGGAATTCGGGTAGGTTTGCTGATAGAGTTCAAGCAGTCTTAGCAGGTCTTGGAAGTATTCTCTGGCAGGAGTAAGATTGCCTTTGATAAAGCTGACGGGATTGTTAATTTCGTGGGCAACTCCCGCCACCATTTGCCCCAAACTGGACATTTTTTCATTTTGAATCAATTGAGTTTGGGTGCGTCTCAGTTCGCCTAAAGTCAGCTCTAGCTCTTGTGCTTTTTCTCGTTCTCGTGCTTCCGATTGTCGCAGTGCTTCTGACTGCTTTTGAACCTGCGTTAATAATTCAGCTTGCTGCAAAGCGACTCCCAACTGATTGCCAATCTGACTCACCACATTGATTTCTGCTGTTTTCCATTGGCGGGAGCCAGAATTTTGATAAGTCGCGAGCAGCCCCCACAGTTTAGAGCCACAGAAAATGGGGACAATAATGTAGGCTCTGGCTTGAAATTGCTGTAAGAGGTTGAGGTAACAAGAGTTGAACCCGGCTTTGTAAATGTCCTGGACTACTGCATAACTTGTTCCTCGACTGTACGCACCGCCTTGGGTTTCTTGCAGATGAGTATCCTGCACTGGGAAAGAAGTATTAAGAACGCTATCGCATCCTGCGGCACTATCGAATTTTTTCACAGCGCAGCGATTATCTTCTAGACTAGTGTGTGCCAGATTCGGGTTATGGGCTTGTTCCTGCAATAGCGAAATCCACCCAGTCCCTACAGACTCGGAAACAATCTCTCCACTCCAGTCGGGATTGAAACGATAGATCAAGACGCGATCGCAGTTAATCAACTGCCGCAATTCCTCTGTTGTTGCACTGAAAATCGTTTCAATATCCAAAGTTTGGCGCATTCTTTGAATCGCTCTGGCGATCGCTCGTTCTCGTTGAACGCTCTCCTGCAAGGCTTCTTCTACCCGTTTGCGATCAGTGATATCCAATGCTGTTCCAAACAGTCGAATCACTTGCCCTTGCTCATTAACACCAGCCTCTCCTCTTCCCTCGATGTACCGGACTTGACCATCAGGGCGCACAATTCGATAGTCCAGTTCGTAGCATGTCCCTAATGCGAGCGCTTGTGAGGTAGCTTGTTGAAATGGTTCTCGGTCATCGGGATGAATCTTCTCGATCAGTTCGGCGTAATTCGGTTCGGGTTGAGTCGGGTCAAGACCTAGAATGTGGAATTTCTCTGCTGACCAGGTAATTTCCCCAGTGAGTACATCAAATTCCCAGTTGCCGATATGGGAAATTTTTTGGGCTGTTGCCAGGTTAGCTTCACTATGTTTGAGTCGTTCCTCTGCAAGTTTGCGATCGCTAATATCTTTTTGTGTACCGAGCATTCGCATAGGCGCACCCGATTCATCGCGATCGCAAACCTTACCGTGACTCAGAATCCACTTCCACTGCCCAGACTTTGAGCGCATCCGAAATTCCACTTCATAAAGGGGAAGCGCATCTCGAAGATAGGCGTTCAACACTTCCATTACCCTGGGCTTATCCTGTGGATGCATCAGCCGCTCCCAGGATTGGTAATTATTCTCAATCTCCTCTACCTCGTACCCCAGCATTCTCTTCCAATAGGAGTCGAAATAGGTTTGCCCTGTGGTAATGTTCCAATCCCACCACCCCAAAGCACTACCTTCTAACGCTAGCTGCAAACGTTCTTCGCTCTCTCGCAGCGCCGCCTCTGCCTGCCTCCTCTCAGCCATTTCCTGCTTGAGTTGCGCGATCGCCTGCTGGAGTTCAGCTTCTGTTCGCAGGCGCTCTTGAATTTCGTTTTTCACGGCTTCAAATTGAGCCGCACTAGGCATTGCCAAGGCTTTGGGGAGTAACGAAACAAGTTCTGATGCCGTATAGAGAGAGATGACGGCAGTAAAGGCTTTGACCAAACCCGATAACCAATAGTCAGGATGCCACAGTGTCCAAATTTCTATAATGTGGGTTGTGCCACAGGAAACGATGAAAGCACCAAACAGCAGGAAAATCCAGTTGAAAGGTACATCTCGCCGCTTGGCAACGAAATAAGTAAGCATTAGCGGAATTGAATAATACGCTACTGCTGTCAAAGCATCTGAGACAATATGTAACCCTACTAACTCAGGCTTCCAGAGATAGCAGTGTCCGTGAGGAATAAAAAATTCCGCTATTATCATGTTGATTATCTTAAAAACTTAAAACTCTATCTAAAGGTAGATGCTAAACCCTGAAATTAACTCCAACTAGATTGCTTTAGTAGCGAGATGTTTTCAGACCCTCTGAAGATAGATGCAAACCCTAAAAGAAACTACTATTAGATTGCATCTGTAGCGAGATGTTTGCAGACCCTCTAAAGATAGATGCAAATCTTGAAAGGAACTACTACTAGATTGCATCCGTAGTCAGATGTTTTCAAGTAAAGATTGCAAGTTAAGCACACAAGATAAGCACACAAGATAAGCGAATTAACATCCATATCGCTCAATAAGACAAATACTATGAGTAGAAAGCTGCCAAAATAAAAAAAATCAGCTAAATCCTGTTGGATCTCAAGGAGATTGAGCGAATATTAATGAGAAGTCAACCATCACGGCGGAAGCGGGGTGTCGTTCTCACGCTTCAAGGTTGGCAACGCTTGCAAAGGGCACAGCGCCAGTGGGAAATTCAAGAAAATACTGGCAATTCCTACACCTTGGAAGAATTAAGTGAACTGAGCGGCTTGAGTCCCAATACCATCGCCAAGGTACAACATCGCCAAGTTGCTGTAGATCGGCAGACTTTGGAGTCTTACTTCAGGGCATTTAATCTTACTCTGTCCCTTGACGACTATACCAATCCCGACTCTGACAATCTAGAGAGTGGCTCTAGAGTCATGCTCAAAGGTCAAGTTCCTCTAGATTCCCCATTTTATGTAGAGCGTCCCCCTATTGAGCGGCTTTGCGATGAAACCATTTTGCAGCCTGGGGCTTTGATTCGGATCAAAGCTCCCAAGCTTATGGGCAAAACTTCTTTGATGATCAGGATTCTCGACTCTGCGCGATCGCACAATTTTAAGACGGTTACGTTGAGCTTGCAACTGGCTGATGCCGATGTATTCGCGACTCTAAATCAATTTCTGCGGTGGTTCTGTGCAGTTGTCTCTCGGAGTTTGGGACTACCGAATCGGTTAAGCGAGTATTGGGATGACGTTTTTGGCAGCAATTACAACTGCACCGATTACTTCGAGAGTTATCTGTTAGCAGAAATTGACACTCCGCTCGTTTTGACATTAGATGACGTGGACGTGGTGTTCAATTACCCCAAAATTGCCACCGACTTTTTTGGCTTGCTGCGAACTTGGTATCAGAAAGCCAAGTATGCCGACAAGAGTAGCGATGTTTGGCAAAAACTGCGGTTAGTGGTGGTTCATTCTACGGAAGTTTATATCCCGCTCAACATCAATCAATCACCTTTTAATGTCGGATTATCGATTAAGTTGCCAGAGTTTACCCCGCTTCAGGTACAAGATTTAGCGACTCGGTATCAACTGAATTGGGGAACCCAGAAGGTAGAATACCTGATGGGATTGATTGGTGGAAACCCTTATCTAGTACAGGTGGCACTGCATCATATTAGCTGCCAAGACATCACGCTTGAGCAGCTATTAGAAACCGCGACGACTGAAGACGGTATTTACAGTGACTATCTGCGACGCCAATTGTGGAATCTCCAACAATATCCCGATTTGGTGACAGGATTGGCGCGGGTTGTGATGTCACCAACCCCCGTGAAATTAGATCCAATCCAAACTTTTAAATTGCAAAGTATGGGCGTCGTGCGCTTCCTCGATAGCCAGGTTGTGCCCAGTTGCGAGTTGTATCGTCAGTATTTTAGCGATCAGCTGGGTCAATTACGGTTGAATTTAATCCAAGAACACCGTCTCACTACGATTGTTTCTATAAATGCGGTTGACTTAGCAGCGAAGATGGAAGCTGACTCTGAACAGACGCAGAATCTACTTGATCGAGACTTTCAGGTCATCTCCCAATTAGCTCAGCAATATGAAGGTCAGATTCTCAAATCTTTTGGCGATGGGTTGTTATTTTACTTTCCTAGTACCATCAATGCTGTCAATTGCGCTCAAGAGATTCAACTGACATTCATACAGATAACTCCACCCACGTCTCAGCCGAGGCTAACTTATCGAATTGGCATCCATTTTGGAGATGTTATTTTCAATTACGCTGATGTCACTGGAACTGGGGTTATCATTGCCACTCGCGTACAAGCTGAAACTTCGCCCGGTTGCGTTGGTATTTCCCAGACAGTCTATGAAGCGGTCAGAAGTTATCTTCCCCTACAACCCATCGAAATAGGGCAACGGCAATTCGAGGGGATTGAAGAACCGATACCGCTGTACCAACTTACTCTTTGATGGGATTGGGGAAGAGTTTGAACTCTACGGTGTGAAATTCAAGTGTGGGCTACTTAGTTGTTTTATGTTGTCTCAGTTGATTTTGGAGAGGCAAACGTTGTTCGATGCAGATGTAGAAGAAAGAGATCGCACTCTATGTAATGGAATCAAAACTCAAAACGCTGCACAGTAATTAAAAAGGAAAAGGACGACATTTGTGTGATGGAGTCGGCAATCACTCTTTAAGCTTTTCATCCTATAAATAATCCTATCAATTACCAGATTTTTGCCATCTGCAAGACAAATCCTGGTAACTCTGGATCGCCACTCACTGTTTCGGGATTATCCAAGATTTCCGGTTCTTGATTGGGACGGTAGATGTAGACTTTTCGATTCTTGCGGTCAATCAACAACCCCAGTGATGCACCGTTGTCAATATATTCCTGCATCTTGTTTTGCAATCCACTAAGAGTATCGCTAGAAGACCGTAATTCAATCACAAAGTCTGGACAAATCGGAGCAAATGAGGATTTTTGTTTTTCAGTTAAAGCATTCCAGCGCTTTAGTTTAATCCACGAGGCATCAGGGGAGCGAGTTGCCCCATTCGGCAGAGTAAAGCCTGCACTGGAGTCAAACGTTTCACCTGTGCCATCTTGCTCTGCCCAGTTCGCAAGTTGCTGAGCAATTTTAAGGTTTCGATTCCCGGTATCTGAAAAAGCTGGCGGCATAATGATAACTTCCCCACTGGCAGTACGCTCAATTCTCAAATCGCGATTGGCTAGACAGAATTCGTAAAATTGTTCAACACTCATCGATTTGATAGCAGGGAGATTGACCGTCAGTGGGACGCTCATGCTCTGAATTAGCAGCGTCGTCATTGTTTTTCCTCAGTTGGTGTAGGGGTGAAGTAGTGACAGAATACCCTGAGCTTATCCGCTCCTAGTTTTAGCGACTAAAGCAATCGTACACTGGGTGAAAAATCTCTTGTTTTGAGGAACTAGAAATAATCCTGATGTTAGATTGAATTGACTGTCATTTCCAATCGCCAAGTATAAGATTTGACTTTTAGCTTTTACCTTTTGCTTCATCATGCTCACCGCCCAAAGTCCATCCTATGAGTATCAAGTTGGCGGGAGTCTACCGATTGATGCCCCTAGTTATGTCAGGCGTCAAGCTGATGATGAGTTGTATGAGGCATTACTTAAGGGTGAATTTTGTTACGTCCTCAACTCCCGACAGATGGGCAAGTCTTCGCTTTGGGTGCAAACGATGAACCGCTTGCAATCTGAAGGCGTTTGCTGCGGAGTCATCGATCTCACAGCGATTGGCACTCAAGAGATAACCCCAGAGCAGTGGTATGCCTCTGTTGTCGGTTCTCTCAGCAATAGCTTCCAACTCCAATTTAATTTACGAGCTTGGTGGCGCGATCGCACCCACCTATCCTTAGTCAGCCGCCTGAGTGAATTTCTAGAAACCGTTTTACTAGAAGAAATTCAGCAAAATGTCGTAATTTTTATTGATGAAATCGATAGTCTCCTGGGCTTAGGCTTCCCGATTGACGATTTTTTTGCTCTAATCAGAGCTTGCCACAACAAACGCGCTCAAAAATCAACTTATAAACGGCTAACATTTGCCCTTTTAGGAGTCGCAACACCGCCAGATTTAATAGCCGACAAAAACCGCACACCGTTTAATATCGGACGGGCAATTGAGCTAAGGGGATTTGATTTACACGAAGCAATGCCCCTGATGCCTGGATTAAAGAGGATTGCCAGTCAACCAGAAGCCTTGTTAGCTGAAATTTTGCACTGGACAGGGGGACAGCCATTTTTAACACAAAAGTTGTGCCAGCTTACCCTGATGGCAACAAATCCATCCAATGCAATTCCTGCTGGGGATGAGGTGCGTTGGGTGGAAGAGTTGGTGTTAAAGCGCATCATTGACAACTGGGAAAGTCAAGACGAACCGGAGCATTTGAGGACAATACGCGATCGCCTTTTGAGAAACTCCCAACGTGCTGCTAGATTACTCGGCATCTATCAAAAAATCTTACAACCCCCCCAACCCCTCCTCACTAAAGCTTCGGTTAGCAGAGGGCAAAGGGGTGTGCCAACCGATGACTCGCGAGAGCAAATGGAACTCCTGCTATCTGGTTTGGTCGTAAAACAGCAGGGTTTTCTCAAGGTAAAAAATCCTATCTATCAGAACGTATTCGATTTGGAATGGGTAGAAGAACAATTAGATTCTCTGCGCCCTTACTCTCAATCATTCAATGCTTGGATTACTTCAAAGCAAAATGATTCTTCTCGATTGTTGCGCGGACAAGCATTAATTGATGCTCAAACTTGGTCACGGGGTAAAAGTTTAAGTGATTTGGATTATCAATTTTTAGCCGCGTCTGAAGAATTAGATAGGATCGAAGTGCAACAGGCACTAGAAGCGGCTAGGCTCAAAGAAGTTGAAGCCCGACTTACAGAGGAACAAAAAAGACTTGCTCAAGAGAAAAAAGCAGCAAGAAGACAAAGGTTCTTGCTAGTTGTACTCTCTCAGGCATTGTTGCTTGCTTGTGGGTTAGGAGTGGTAACTTACTCTCAGTATCGACAAACTGCTGTCAGCGAGATAAAAGCGATCGCCAAATCTTCCGAAGCGCTATTCGCCTCAAATCAAAAGTTAGACGCACTAGTACAAGCCATCACCGCACAGCGACGTTTGCAAAAGTTAGGTGTTACAGACGCAGATATCCAGCACTCAGTTAAGGAGGCTCTCCATCAGGCGGTTTATGGAGCGGTTGAGTACAACCACTTATCTGGGCATGACAATGTAGTTAATGATGTAGCGTTCAGCCCTGATAGCGAACTCATTGCCTCAGCTTCTGCCGACAAAACCATCGATCTTTGGAAAAAAGACGGTACAAAACTGGGAACACTTCAAGGGCACAACAAGACAGTTTGGGGAGTTGTATTTAGCCCCAAAGGAGAGCTAATTGCTTCCGGTTCTGGGGATAACACCGTTAAACTTTGGCGCAAAACGAGTACAAAATCACCAAACCTAAAGCCGAACTATACGTTGTGGCACACCTTAAAAGGACATACTAATGAAGTTGCACAAGTAGCGATCGCTCCTGACGGTCAAACTATTGCATCTGCTTCTAAAGATAAAACAATTAAACTCTGGAGTACAGACGGCAAACTGCTGAAAACTCTCACCGGACATAAAGATGAAGTTGACAGCGTTGCCTTTAGCCCTGACAGTCAAACCATTGCATCTGCTTCTAAAGATAAAACGATTAAACTCTGGAGTACAGACGGTAAACTGATAAGAACCCTCACCGGACATACGGATAGAGTTAAGCACGTTGCCTTCAGCCCTCAAGGAAATCTCATCGCCTCGACGAGTTGGGATAAAACAGTCAAACTTTGGCAGCTTGACGGCACATTAGTCCAAACCCTAACTGGACACAGTGATGCAGTAGGCAAAGTCGCTTTTAACCCGAATGGTCGTTTAATCGCCTCGGCAAGTCTTGATAGAACAGTCAAACTTTGGAAGCTTAACGGGACTCTTGTAAAAACCCTGCCAGCCGCAAAAGATACCGTCTCTGGAGTGGCTTGGAGTCCTGACGGACAAATCCTCGCCTCATCCAGTTGGGATGGCCCGATCGCGCTCTGGAAGCTTGATGACAGCTTGCTCCAAACTCTTAACGGACATCAAGCCTCAATTTACACCGTAAAATTTAGTCCTGATGGCAAGACAATTGCCACCGCCAGTCGTGACAATACAGTTAAACTTTGGCGGCTTGATGGTAGCTTAATTCGCACTTTCCCCAAACAAGCTGATAAAGTTTTCGGAGTAGATTTCAGCCCAAACGGAGACACCATTGCTACAGGCGGTTATGACAGCACAGTCCGGTTGTGGCAAGCTGACGGAACCTTACTCCAAACTTTCACCGGACATCAGGGTAGAGTCTTCACCGTTGATTTTCATCCAGATGGGCAGTCACTCGCCTCGGCGGGCGAGGACAGAACAGTTAAAGTTTGGAAGATTGACGGTACTGAGTTGGCAACTCTCAAAGGGCATAGCGATCACGTTAACGGAGTTGCCTTTAGTCATGATGGAACGCTCATTGCCTCAGCTAGTGTGGACGGCACAGTCAAACTTTGGCAGTGGGATAATACCATCGCATCTGGAAAGCCCAACTACAGGCTTCTACATACGTTAACAAGCCATCGCCGTCAGGTGGCTGGAGTGGCATTTAGCCCCGACGGAAAAACTCTCGCTTCGGCAGGTATGGATGGCACGGTGAGACTTTGGCGACGCGACGGTACAGAAATCAGAGCCTTTAAGGGACACAAAAATGGCGTATTCGGAGTAGCATTTAGCCCTGATGGCAAGACGATCGCTTCAGCCAGTTTCGACGGCACGGTTAAACTTTGGAGCTACGACGGTAAAGAGCTTGAAACCTTAAAGGGACATAGCGATGGGGTGTTCGGAGTTACCTTTAGCCCTAATGGGACGTTCATTGCCTCAGCAAGTCAGGATAGAACCGCAATTTTGTGGAATTTAGAGCGAATTTTCCAGCTCGATCTCAAGGTACAGCAGAACCAGTAGAGATTGAGCTGCCTCAGCCCACACCACTCACCCCGCAGGACGAAGTGATCGTTAAGGATGTCTGGAACAAGCTGCGGGCGTGGAAAGAATTGCAGATGGAGAAATTCCTGAAGCGGATGCTCTTGGAAGAGCCAGAGCTTGAGTATCTGTTTGGGGAAGCGCTCGACAGTATGAGCGACTTTTTCTATGAGTTGTTTGACTGTGCCATCCACCAGCTTCAACCAGAGACGCAAGTGATTGTGGGCGAACCTTTAATGGGAGTGCCACCGGAAAAAGGGGATGGATTGGACACCATTGAAGACTATGGCAGGTTATTTGCCGATGTAGGGATGCGTCCTGAGCATTGGGTGAAGGCGCGACAAGTGTGGATGTGGATGCTGCCGTCTATTCCCTATTTGGAAGACTACGATCGCGAGGATTTGCAAAAAGGCGCAAACTCTGCCCTCTACAAGTTCTTCAATACCTACATCATTCTGCCGATGGCAAAGGCAGTCCGGCGCTACGACGAAGCCTTACCCCCTGAAATGCTGCAAAAAATGGCAGAGTCCTGGTCTGTGTTTAGCCAGAACAAGCAGCAGATGGGCATGGAGTTTTACCAGATCTTGTTTGAGAAATATCCGTTTGTTCTGCCGATTTTTGGTCGGGCAGACATGGATTATCTCTCACTGCACCTGTTTCAGGCATTGGAGTTTTTGGTGCGTTGTCTGCAAAGTGGCAGCAGTGATGAAATCTTACGAGAACTGCGGTTTTTGGGACAGGTTCATAGTTTCGCTGATGTGCCAACCTGTGCCTATCCTGCCATTGGCGAGACCATGTTTGCTCTGTTTGAACGGTATCTCCCCGACTTTACCCCTGAACTACGGCAAGGATGGCAAACGTTGCTTGATCGGGTAATCAATGTTGTTAAGCTGCCCATGCTCAACCAGGAGCGACTGCTCAAGAAAGCCAAGCAGTTCCTCGATCTGATTTCTGGTGAACAAGCCTGGGAACCGGAGGACAAAGAGCGGCGCTGGAAAGAAATTCGCGAGGAAGTGAAAGCAACTGGCACTTATACTCACACCTATGAGGAACTGGCTTACGGGGCGCAGGTAGCATGGCGCAATGCCTCCAAGTGCGTTGGACGGATTGCCTGGAACAATATGGTGATACGCGATTGCCGCCACGTCACTGATCCAGATGAAATGTTCCGCGAATGTCACGAACACGTCAAATTTGCGACGAATGGTGGCAATTTGCAGATTACGATGAGCGTCTTTCGTCCCAAGCTACCCAAAGAACGCTGGGGTCCGCGCTTCTGGAATTCCCAACTCTATCGTTATGCAGCATACGAGCAGCCCGATGGTAGTGTAATGGGCGATCCAGCCAACCTGGCATTGACTAACGCCATCATCAAATTTGGCTGGCAACCGCCCGAACCGCGCAGCGCCTATGACATTTTACCACTGGTGATTGAGGTTCCCGGTCAGGAGCCGAAGATGTACCACTGGCAGCGCGAAGAAGTGCTGGAAGTGCATATTGAGCATCCCACTGTTCCAGAGTTTAAAGACATCGGAATGCGTTGGTATGCGATTCCTGCTATCAGCAACTTCTCCGTTCACATTGGTGGTATCCAATATGGCTGTATGCCCTTCAATGGCTGGTATATGGACACCGAAATCATGCGCGATTTCCTCGATGAGTACCGCTACAACAAGATGGAGGAAATCGCGAAAGTTCTGAAACTGGACACCAGTTCGGAGCAAACCCTGTGGCGCGATCGCGTTGCCCTAGAACTCAACATCGCCATCCTTCACTCTTTCCAGAAAGCCAAGGTGACGATGGTCGATCACCAAACTGCGTCTCGCCAGTTCTTAACCCATGATTTACGCGAAAAGAAAGCGGGACGAGAATGTCCGGGTGATTGGGGCTGGGTTGTTCCTGCTACAGGTGGCAGTGCTTGTCCGGTGTGGCATCACCAGATGCGCGATTTTTATTTGGAACCTGCCTATCACCATTCCGCTGATCGCTGGGACGTGGAAGATGGCATTGATCTAGAGAAGCTCACGGCTGTTGCGAATGAAGACGGCGATAAGCGCGATCGCATTCTGATTCTCTATGCCTCTGAAACGGGAACCGCAGAGGGGTTTGCCCGTAAAGCCGCTCGTCAGTTGCAGCAATTCCGTCCTAAAGTGATGGCACTTGATGAATATCCTGTTGATACGCTTGCCTCTGAGAAGTTGCTGCTGATTATCACCTCCACCTTCGGCAATGGCGAAATGCCAAGTAACGGCAAGCGATTCTTGCAATGGGTGAAACAACAGCCTGCGGGAGCGCTCGATGGCTTGAACTACTCCGTGTTAGGGATTGGCAGCACGGTGTATGAAAAATTCTGCGCGGCTGGCATCGCAGTTGATAAAGCCCTGACGAGAGCCGGGGCAAACTGTGCTGTCCCCATGCATAAAGGCGATGAAATTAAAGGTCAAGCTGATACCTTTAAGCAGTGGTTAGGCTTAATTTCCCGTGTGCTGGGTGCAGACGAAACAACAGGTAACGCGACCAATTTTGCTGCTCCTAAACTTACCGTTATCTTCCTAAACGAAGCAGAAGCGGCAACTATTGCACCTGTGCAAATCAGTGGTGATCGCGGCGTTGAAGTTCCCATCCTTGCCAACGATGAACTGCTGCAAGAAGTCATCCCCGGCAGCCGTTCCACTCGCTATATTGTCTTTGATATTGCAGGAACCGATTTGCAGTATGAAACAGGGGATCATGTAGCGGTTCATCCCTGCAATCCACCCGAACTAGTGAACCGCCTGTGCGATCGCATTGGTGTGACGACAAATACGTACTTTACGGCTTCTTACGTCAATCCAGACGGCACAACCACCGACGATCAGCCCCCTGTTGCAGTTCCGACTACCGTGGGTCAACTGCTCTCTGAAGAACTGGATCTATCATTACGGGAACCCTTCAACGATCTGCTCACTTACCTGTATTCATCCGCTCAGAATCCCCAAGATAAACAACGCCTGGAAGTCTGGCTAGAGATTTTGCGGCAGGGTGAGGACAATCCTGATGCTGTGACGCTCAAGAAAACTATCTCTGATAATTTCATGAGCGTTGCCGATTTGTTTGATGAATTTCCTTCAGCAACGATTACGCTGGAAGCGCTGTTGGAATTGCTGCCCAAGCAAAAGCCACGCCTCTATTCCATCTCGTCCTGTCCGTTGCTGCATCCTGACAAAATTCAAGTGACGATTGGCGTGCTGCAAGTTACTACCGATGCTGGCAAAGTGCGCCAGGGGTTGTGTTCCAACTATCTAGCCGGACTGCAACCTGGCTCAAAAGTTCGCATTGGGGTTCGCACCTCTGGCTTCCGTCCCCCTGCCGATCCGCAAGCACCGATGTTGATGGTTGGTCCTGGTACAGGCGTATCGCCACTCATTGCCTTCCTGCAATACCGGGAAGCTTTACAGAAACAGGGAACGACCTTGGGCGAGGCCTGCCTATACTTTGGCTGTCGCAATCACGGTGATTTTCTGTATGGCGAACAACTGATAACCTGGCAAAATCAGGGCGTGTTGACAGATTTGCAAGTAGCTTTCTCCCGTCTCACCGACAAGAAAGTTTACGTGCAAGGCTTAATGCAAGAGAACGCACAAGCCTTGTGGCAGTCACTCAGCCATCCTCAGTGTCATTACTACGTCTGCGGCGACGCGAAGATGGCGGATGATGTGTTCGAGGTGTTTTTGGCGATCGCCAAAAATGAGGGCAAACTTTCTCACATTGAAGCCGTTGAATTTTTCGACAAAATGAAGCAAGAAAAACGCTTCCATGCCGATGTATGGGGTGTGCAACTCAACTTCAAACAAGCCATCCAACAGTTGCAAAAAGATAACTACTCCAAAGCCGAAAAGTGGCTGGAACGGGTGAAGCAGCCCAGAGAGCAATTATCTGCCGATCCAAACCAGACTGTTTTGGTCTAATCTGGGCAAGCCTATTTAGGCGAGGGTGAGTCTGACTTTGAACTTGTACATCTTTTGATAGATTATGTCCTTGCAGATTCGCCACTCGCCTAATTTTTTCTTTAATCCGTCACTACTAATTTTTGTCTAACACATCAGGGAAAAAAACTGCTATTAGGAATGAAAAGACTTGGGTTTCGCCAATTTATATTAGTCTGTGTTCTGACAATAGTATGGTGTATCATCGCTCATGCCCACCAGGTTTATGCATCAAATATACAAGGGCAGAATCGAACTATTGCATCAAAATCAGAGCCGGAGTTCAAGCTTGTCAGTCAAGTCACTGAACAATTTGCTCAAACAGAATCAGTAAATAACTCCTCCTGGCAAACTGAAGTATCAAACTCGGTGCGTCAGCCCAGTCCTTATAAGCCGACCATTGTTTTTGTTGATGTGAGATTAAACACCGTTTCTCAAATTAACCTACCAGAGAAAACCTACAACATATCAGCAGAAGTTGTTTTAGAGTGGCAAGACGGTCGATTGGCTTTCACACCTAATAATAAAGAGACAAATACGCCATTAAAATTTAATGGTAATGATGTCGATTTGATACTAGGAAAAATTTGGTCACCAAGTTTTACAATTGGTAATGAAATTCAGCCGCGAGAAACACAAAATCGTTCGGTTCAGGTTGCTTCTAACGGTTGGGTAAGAGTCTACGAACAGTTTAATGATGTGGTCAAATTTGATGCAGATGTCCACACTTTTCCCTTTAGTAACCAGACACTCACTCTAGCTATTAATTCTGCCCTAGACGACCTCAGTGCCGTCGCATTCAGTCTTCGAGAGTTTAAATTTAATTCCCCAGACCCATCACAGCAAATTATTGGACGTTGGTCGCTGAAAAAGCTGAATGCTAATACGAGAAGCTTTAGCCGTCTCGATTCCAAAGTCAGTTTTCCACAAATTCTTATATTCATGCACATTCAGCATAAACCGCAGTACGTCATTTTTAACTTTTTTATCCCACTATTTATCATTTTTGTTGCTGCGGCGGCTGTAACCTGGATTGACCCGACTAAAACGGCTCCTCATACTGCTCCGCGAGTCCTTGGGACAATAATATTACTTCTGACGACAATTACTCTCAAGTTCGCTCTAGCCAGAGAAATTCCTGCTGTAAATTACATTACTTTGACCGATGCAGTTTTCGGTGTGACTGTTCTCATCCTAATCCTGAGTTTAATCATGTCTTGTACAATCATCTACTTGAAAGAGCATGTACAAAAAGACGTTCTATCCAAAAGACTTAATACAAACTTCCGAATGATTTATCCTCTTTTATATGTTGCTTGCATGAGTGCTGTTTTTCTACTTTTCTACACAGTGAATTGGAACTCTTGATCAATACCTGGAGTTTATGGTTAATTCTGTTTCTACAGATATCTCGATGCCTCATCCTGATTTCGCTGCCGCTCTCAGTTGTGTTTGCCAAGCGATTAACTGGGACTATGGCGAAGTTTGGATACCAAATCCAGAAACAACACTGCTCGAACTCAGTCCATTTTGGTATTGCCATCCAAACCGAAGTAGCGATCGCCTAGATGCTCTTGAAAAATTTAGAGCCTGTAGTGAACAGTTCGTTTTATCAATCGATCAAGGATTGCCAGGAAGAATTTGGCGATCGCGCCAGCCTGAGTGGGTTAACGATGTTGCTACGCAGCCAGAAGACTACTTTCTTCGCAACCAAATTGCGAAAGCATTCAATGTCAAAGCTGGATTTGGATTTCCAGTTGTTTACGATCAAGCGAGCATTGGAATTTTAGTGTTTTTTACCGATTACGCCTGTGAAGAAGACCACTGTTTAGTTCAGGTTGCGATCGCGGCAGCAACTACATATAGAGCATGAAGAATTTTGGTTCCTCTACAGCGAGAATCTTCATCCTTCTACTTGTTGCTTTAACTGTGTTGCTGTCTGCTTGTAGTGGAGTCTCGGTAAATTCTGAGCATCAAATACTCACAATCTGGTCGTCCTACGCCAATCAAGACATAGAAATTCTGATTAACGCTCTTTCATCACTCTAGGCAGAGGATAATGGGCTGAAAACTGCCCAAAGCCAGAATCAGCCTATGACAGAGCGACGTCAAGCTGCTCCAACCGTGAAATTTGTGGATGAATACTGTCAATGGTATCAACAGTTGTTTCCAGAAGTCAGAAGCTATGAAGCTTTTAAGTATCTTCATGTGGGTATGATTTCGGACATTAAGCGAAAATCATTGCCTGAGATAGGGAAATTTGTGGGGCTAAAGAATGAACAATCTCTGCTGCATTTCGTAAGCGAATCACCTTGGCAAGTTGAAGACTTAAGAGAACAGAGATTAAAGTTAATTCTGCAAGTCTTGCAAGGTCGAGAAATCAACTTAATTATAGATGAAACAGGAGACCGAAAAAAGGGGAACAAAACCGATTATGTCAAACGCCAGTATATTGGCAACCTAGGTAAAGTAGAGAACGGGATAGTAGCTGTAACGGCTTATGGATTAATTGAGGGTATGACTTTCCCCTTGATTTTTGAAGTTTACAAGCCAAAAGAACGATTAGAACAGGGAGATACCTATCGAACAAAGCCAGAGATTGCCGCGATATTAATTCAAAAGCTACAAGCAATGGGGTTTAAGTTCAAGCTGGTATTAGCTGATAGTCTTTATGGTGAAAGTGATGGCAACTTTGTCAGTGTATTGAATAAATTAAAACTAAATTTTGTGGTGGCTATTCGGAGTAATCACACCGCCTGGTTGCCCCCAGGACAAAGGGTTAGACAAAACCAGTGGCGTAAATTTGAGCGTGTATTTTCCGATGGCAGTACTCAACAACGCTATATCCGGGAAATCATTTTTGGTAAGCGTCGTGAGATGCAATATTGGCAAATTACAGATGACCCCAAGACTCTACCCAAGAACTCTACTTGGTATGTGATGACGAAAGTCCCTGGTGTTAAATATAAAGAAGTCGGCAATCTATACGGGTTAAGAAACTGGGTTGAGTATGGACTTAAACAAAGCAAGAACGAACTCGGATGGGCAGACTTTCGCGTGACCAATTATGCCCAAATACAGAAGTGGTGGGAAGTGGTTATGAGTGCCTATCTTCTGGTAAGTCTTCATGCTAATGTTCTTAATCCTCATGAACATTCCCCTAAAGATAATATTACTAAATCTGTCCTGAAAAAATTTTCAACTCATGATTGGTGGGATGAGGGACAAGGCTGGAAAAATCTCCTGAACAATTTACGCTTAGTCCTACAACCTTTCGGTTCTTTTAATCTGATTAAACCGTGGTTGAAGGTATTTCCTATTCCCGCTTTATCTGTGGGCTTTGAGCGACTGATTGGGTTGATGAATTTATTTAATGGAGCGGTTCCCCTCACCGTGCCTGAGCCAGCTTTCTTATTTTCTTCTGCCTAGAGTGATGAAAGAGCGTTAAGAACTATCAGACTGTTCGCCCGAATGTGGAAGTGATTCATACCAGCGAAGGGCTGCTCAATTACTTCTCCTTTTTAAAAGAGCGAATGAGTCAAGGGCTAGGACCTGATCTAGCGATCGTACCCGATCAGGTGCTGCCCTCCCTAATTGAAGCAGGAATTATTGAAGATTTAGAAAAATATAGCCTGGATACGTCCAATTTTTATTCCAAAGCCCTGGTATCGTTGCGAACAGAAAACAAACACTTATATGGTATTCCATTTGGCTTTCAAACCATGGCACTTTGCTATAACCATGACCAGACGACTGACCCGCCAACAACGTTGGATGCAGTGTTGGCTCAAGCGAATCAGGGTAAGGGGATTGCCATTGACCCTAGCTTTTTGAATAGTGTTTGGGGAGTTGGTGCAATGGGCGGTACATTCTTTAATTCCGTTGACCAATTTACGCTTGAGGAAGATTCGTTAAGCCGTTGGCTAGGTTGGCTCAAGAATGCTCAGCAAGCTCCAAATATTTATATAGATAACCGTCGCGACGTTTTATTTGACCTGTTTGCAGCGGGCAAGGTTGCGTATTTTCCTTGCTGGACTTTTGAGCTATCAGCACTACAGAAAAAAATGGGTAATCAATTGGGCGTTGCCGTATTACCGGGTCACTTGAATAGTGCCTCTCCAGCCTTAGTAACGGATTCCCTGGTGCTGAATGTTCATGCATCGGCTACCCAAAAAAAGTTGGCACTCGACTTTGCAGAGTTCGTGACTCGTCGGGAACAACAGTTGGCATTCCAATCTGCTCAAAACGCGATTATTATTCCCATCAATCCTAAAGTATTGGTTGATCGAAGGCTCTTGCCGATTCGACGGAGCTTGATCGAGCAAGTCCAAAACAGTTTTCCAATTCCGATCACGCAGTCCCGCTATCAAACCAATCGCCTGGTTTATTATGGGAATGCGATTTACACCCAGGTAATGCAGGGAGATATCTTTCCCATTGAGGGAACACGTCAGTTTATTAATCAGCTCAACCAATCTGCGGAGGGTAAAGTCATTAATGGGTCTGCCTCAATAACCAATGCAGTAAGTAGCAACAATGTACAAACTGACATCACGCCAAAAGCTGATTACTTGCTTCAGCTATTTCGGATTCAATGGCAAATTCTGCACCGTCCTTTTATTTGGTTACAAATCGTTCTCTTTACTGGTGTGGTGTTATTAGTATGGTTGATCGCTCGCGGCTTAAATCGCTTCATCAGCAATTTCAGCCAGCGCTTCACCGAGTGACAACCTTTTTGCAACTCCACTCCTACGAGTGGGTCAGAATTGGCACTGAGTTGTCTCGTGCGCTTTTGTTTCCATTGCTGCTGTGGGGAACGCTCTGGCTACTGGTGCAAGTTTTTCCCAGTTCAGGGCATTGGAACCTGAATTTAATCGCGACGTTCTTTTTACCGTTGGTCTCTCTGTTTGTTGTTTATCGGGCGATCGCGGCAGTTGTCCTGTTGATGGGTGGAAAAGAGGTTCATGCATCGCTGGTGGTACGTTTTTTGCTGCCGCTCTTTATCACTTACGCCGTGATTCAGTTCATAGGGTTGTTTAGTGAAATTTCACTGTTGGGAGATACCCAACTCTTCACAGTTGCTAAAACCACCATCACCCTACGCGGTTTATTCGCGGCATCGATTGGGCTATATCTCTGGTTCGCCGGAGTGAGCAGTTTGGCGCAATTCTTACGTAAATTGCTGCTCAATCGCCTGCACGTAGACGAAGCAACGCTGGATGGTTTGCTAATCCTGCTGCGTTACTTTTTGATTGGCTTAGGGCTGTTTGTGGCGTTTAGTGAATTGAAACTCGATTCCACTGCGATCGCTGCCATCTCTGGCGGGTTAGCGGTGGGCATCGGCTTTGGTCTTAAGGATATTGTGATCAACTTCCTAAGCGGCATCATACTGCTGTTTGAGCGCAGCCTACGTCCAGGGGATATTATTGAATTCAACAACAAGATGGGACGAGTTGAAGAAATTAACCTGCGTGCCACGACGATCAAGACCAGAGATCACGTAGAGTTAGTGATTCCCAATCAACTGTTTTGGAATGCAGCTCTCACCTCTTATACGCGCAGAAGCCGCATGGCCCGGTTTCAGATCGAGGTGCTGCTTGGCTATGACTACTCGCCTGACACCATAACCGCTATTTTGGTGAATGCTGCTCGCGAAAATTCCAAAATCGCCACCAGTTTGACGGCAAAAGTTGAAATCGTCAATTTCGGTCAGGAGGGAGTCCTCTACAAGCTCAAGTTCTGGACAGATGACCCTCTGGCAATTAACAGCCTTCGAGACAAGATTTATCGCCACCTCTGGAAAGCTTTTGAAGAAGAGGGCATTGAGCTGGAAACCCCAACGAATATTACCATTCATTCCCCCAAAACTCTAACCCGATCAGACTGGGCGTTGGTCGAATCCCCTGAAGATCAGATTCACCATCCAACCCGATCAAGTCCGTTACAGCCAGAAATCGCTCCACAACAAACTGCTCCTGTACAACCAAAAGCCCCTACTCAGGTTGAGTTAGTTGAGAGTAGTTTTGAAAAAATTAAGCCTCATGCAACTGAATTCTCAGTAAGTTTTTATCGCCATCTGTTTAGAAGCAACCCAGAACTGCGCTCGATGTTTAGCAACACCGACATGGAAAAACAGCAGCAAAAACTGCTCAGTGCGCTGGTTCTTCTAGTTGAAAATGTCCGCAATCCCGATCACTTAGTTCCCATCCTGCAAGATTTAGGAGCCAAACATAAAGGCTATGGGGTAATCGAAAAACATTATCCAGCAGTTGGCGCTGCCTTGCTGCAAACCTTTGAGCAGTATCTTAAAGAAGGTTGGACGAAAGAAGTCAAGCAAGCCTGGACAAATACCTTTGATGCGATCGCCCAAATCATGCTAGACGGCGCAGAAGAAGCTTAACTTGAATGGCACTGATAAGCTTCTGTAGACCATCGCTTGCTGTTGATGCGTTGCCAGACACTCACTCTAGCTACAGTAAGCTTTTTAACCTTTCTCAACTGGCGCACTCAAACTCTGGAAGATAGCAGTCGCCACAAATGTTAGGACATTAACAGGAGAAGAGCGTTACCCAGCTAGAGCCGATTTGACCCAAAGCTGACTGCTGATTACTATAACGAAAATCGAGAGTCAATAATGGTTACTTATAGCCCCAAGCTGCGATCGCAAGACAGCCCCAACCGATAATAAAAGCGACTCCTCCTAGGGGTGTGATCGCTCCTAACCATTTGATGCCGCTGAAACTCAAGGCATACAAGCTGCCGGAAAAGATGGCAATGCCGATGATAAAGGCAGAACCCGCCGCTATCAATAAACTTTGTGAGGCTTCAGCGCGGCTTAAGAGCAACGCTACTACCAACAGGGCAAGAGAATGATACATCTGATAACGGGCACCCGTTTCAAAAATTTCTATTGCCCGTTCACTTAGCTTTTCTTTCAAGGCATGAGCGGCAAAGGCACCTCCTGCAACAGATAGACCTGCCAAGATTGATGCTACGCTCAAAAATAATCGAGTCATTAATCGCGCTTTTAACTAACTAATAAAGATTTCTCGAACTTCAAAAGCTAGAGATGGAATTGGTAGACAATGCCACCATCATCGAGAGGTTCAAATGTTGCATTGAACTCTTTTGCTCGTTCATCCAGATAGTCTCTAGCTTGCTCTCCGGATAGCTGTGCTTCCATCGCAAAATAGAGGACGCTTAGCTGCCCATTGTTTTCTTTGATTAACCGATAAAACGTAGCTCGAAGGCGATCGCGTGTTTCTTTATCACCCGCTTTATACAATCTCCATGCCACCCATCCTCCCACACTAGCCGCAGGTAGAGTCAGGATGAGTAGCGCCGCTAAAGCTTCATCTTTATCCTGCGGTGAGGTTTGAGGATTCGTGATTTCTGTGAGAGCAACGAGCGAAAGAGGAACACCAAACACGAGTAGGAAACCCGCAATTACCTTCTGAAGTAGTTTCATGTGGCAGCTTTAACGTCGTCTATAGCGGTTTTCAGTTGGATGAGCTACAGCGGCAGGTCTGTGAAACTTAAATAGAGCTAGGAAAAAAAGCTGATAGCTGATAGCTGACGGCTAACCGCTATATATTGCCCCGATTCTAACCTTATCTACGAGTGGCTTCCAAAATCCGTGAGAAGTAAAAACGAGTACGAGTCATTGCACTGCGCTGTACACAAAAGCCATTATTTTCCAGAATTTTCACTACATCTGCTTCCCGGTGGAGATAAGCACGAGTCGCTTTACTAGAACCAGGGAAGAAACTACCAATTTTTTTCAGCAGACTGAGTGCAACGGTTTTTGGTGCAAAGCTTAGAATCAGCCGAGAGTCTGCCAAAGACGCCAGGTGAGCAATCATTTGCGCTGCCTTGTCTTGAGGATAATGGATGAGTACATCCAGGCAAATGACGGTGTGGTAGCTGCCACTCAATGCCTCTAAATCCTGCACTGTAAATATGGGATTGGTAGCTTGTCCTAAGCTATCTTTCGCTCTTGCCTGAGCTTCGCTGACCATTTTTTCGGAGATGTCAGAAGCATTGACTTTTGCCCCTGCTTGTGCGAGAGGAATGCTGAGGCTACCAACACCACAACCTGCGTCGCAAATTGATAAATCAGCTAAATTCCCGTCAGCATTGAGCCAGCTAAGGACTGTATCAACTGTCTGCTGATGACCAGTGCGGATATCTAGCTGAACTTTGTTCACTTCACCATCGCCGTAAATCCGCTGCCAGCGGTCAAACCCTGTGGCATTGAAATAGTCTTTGACAATGGTTTTGTCATCAACAGTGTTCATATTAGATGTTAATAAAGGATTCGGGACAGTTAATTACTTTAGTTCTTAATTGACAGTTGAGACAACCTGAACACCGTGATTTGAGAACTTTGTCACCCAAAAATCTAGATCTGGATCGGCAATCCTAGCTCTTACGTTCTGCTGAATCTCCTGCGCGTGAGCCTCTGATTCACACAGAGCAAAGACAGTTGGACCTGAACCCGACATCATCGTTCCTAAAGCACCACTACTCTCAAACGCTTCCCGTAGCTGCATGACTTGGGGATTGGCTGGTAAGACCACTTTCTCTAAATCATTATGTAGGAGTTGACCAATCTGCGAGACATTTTTGTTGAAAATTGCGTTGACCATTGGGCCGGAATGCACTCTTGCTGCACGGGATTCCAAGCTTTCGGCAGACGATCCTAACGTCGGTAACCCTAGCTGCTCCGGAGTCACTATGCTAACGCGATCGCGAATATAGGTATGACCAAACTCAGAACGATAAGTCTGATAAGCCCAAACTGTTGAAACCATCAGATTGCGGTGTTTTGCCAACACCACGTAGAGATTTTCTAAATCCGGCAAGGGAGATAGTGCTTCCCCTCGACCTGTCGCCAACGCTGTGCCACCCGCTAGACAGAAGGGTATGTCTGAACCAAGTTTTGCGGCTAGTTCTTGTAGTTCCGGCTGGGTTAGCCCTAGTTGCCACATCAAATCCATTCCCATCAAAACAGCAGCGGCATCCGTTGAGCCACCAGCTAATCCTGCGGCGACAGGAATCTGCTTTTTGATAGCGATTTCAACGCCACCCAACCGGGCAAAAACATCGGGGAATTCCTCAGCCATCAACTTTACGGCTTTGTAGGCAAGGTTGCTTTCGTCGTTAGGGACTTGGGGATGGTCGCATTGAATGCGGATTGTATCTGTGCTAATTGACCGCAGATTGATGTGATCAGCGAGTTCTATGCTTTGGAGAATCATTGCTAGCTCGTGATATCCATCAGGGCGATCGCCTAAAATTTCCAGATACAGATTGATTTTGGCTGGGGCAATTAGGGAGTAGGAACGCATTGCTGGGGATTAGGGATTGGGGATTGGTGACTGGGAACTAGACGTGAGGGTGTTACTCAAAGTTACCCATTGTTGCACGCTTAGGTCTTCGGCGCGAACTTGGGAGTTCACTTCTAATTGTTCCAGCAAGTGGGTAAGGCGATCGCGTTCCACGACTGATTGCAAATTATTTCTCAACATTTTCCGCTTGCTGGAAAATCCGAGTTTCACTAACATCTCCAGGTGCTTGGGTTCATTGACAGGTGGTTCTACCACTCGCGGATGCAGCCTCACGACCGCTGAATCTACCTTAGGCGGGGGGACGAACGCTTTAGCAGGTACATCGCAGATAAATTCACACTCTGCTAGGTACTGTACCCGCACAGATAAAGCACCAAACATTCTAGAACCAGATTTAGCAGATAAACGCTGTGCGACTTCTTTTTGCACGAGGAGTACGATTGTCTCGAATGGTTCAGTAGCTGGTTGAGCAATCGTACCTAGCAGCTTCTCTAGAATGGGGCCCGTGATGTTGTAAGGGATATTGGCAACAACTTTATTAGGTTTCTGGAATGCCGGGAAGAAGGCAAGTTGAGTATTTAAGTCAAGGGAGAGGAAGTCGCCCTGCAATAGTAAGAAGTTATCAATGGAACCGAGCTTTTTTACTAAGAGTTCACACAAGTCACGGTCAATCTCAACGGCAACAACAGACTGAACTTGAGGTAATAACTGACGGGTGAGAATGCCTGTACCGGGACCAATTTCGAGAATGCGATCGCTTCTTTGCAACTGAGCCGCTGCAACAATTTTATTCAGTGCCTTTTCGCTACGCAGCCAATGTTGAGCAAATTGTTTACGCGGTTGAGGAGCCATATAGCAATCCTATTCGATTCGTGCAAGAGGACAAGGTAGACAAGAGGGGGTATTCAAAACTCATTTAGGATTGCCTATTAGCTTTCTATCTGAGTGATGAGAGCTGAGAATCTAATTCTAGATTTGGCTCTCTCATTTCCTGTTTTTTTTGACTGTTGGCTGCGATTAAATCCTCAATATTCTTCGATATCGTCCCGCAAAACTCTTCTAGAGGTAAGTCATTGGCATCTTCTCCGAAAGGATTTTCAATTTCTGTGCCAATTTCTTCAATTCCCAGTAAGACGAAACTTAGGATAGCAGAAATGGGGCTAGTCCACCAATGTAAGTGATTAACGACTTGAAAGGGTAACGAGATGCAATAGATTAGCAACAAGCGTTTGAGATATATTGCGTAAGCTAAGGGAATTGGTGTTGATGCAATACGCTCACAGGTAGTGATAGCTTCCAATAAATTGTTGCTTAAACCATTCATGGTTGCTTGTTGATTAGCAGAGACTAAATTTCGTTTGTATTGCTGCTGTATGTAATGTCCAATCCAAACTACTAATTGTAGGGGTGTAGATCTGACGGTTTTGAGTAGTTGAAACTGCTCTGGGTTCATTAAAGCTTCTAATTCACTATTAACTGGCTGATATCGTAATTGCAGTTTGGTAGCGACAGCAAAGGCAGCGAGTAAGCGAAGATTTGATACTTTATTCTCTCGATCTGTCGAATCAGTTTCAACAATAGATACCCAAATTAAGTACCCTAAACTGCGAATATTTGCTGTTAAACTTGCCCAGGCTTTGCGTCCTTCCCAAAAGCGCTCGTAGGCGGTATTCGTGCGAAAAACCAACAATAAACCTAAGACCAAATTGTAGGAAACATTAGTAACAACAATATCGAATCCCTGCCAGGAAACAGGAAATCCTAAATGATCGAGTAGCGAGACAAAAATCCCTAATCCTCCACATAAGAGGACACCAGGAAGCACTTTGGGGGCGACTGAGCCTCGCCACCGTAAAACTACTCTCAGCCAACTCGCTTGTTCAACACTCATGCGATCGCCCCTAACCTTTTCCTCCGTCCGCCACTAACCCATGATAGCGAGACAGTGTTAGAGCTAATGCCAATTGTATGGCAGTGGTAAGAGCTTCTTGTCCCTTCGTATCGTCGCCAAAAGAGGCAGAAGGCAGAGGAAATGCCTTCGCCCTTTGCCCACGATCATAAAATTTAACCTCACTCGCTGATTCAATTGCGTAGTACTAAATAACACTAATGTAGTACAATTGAGTCAGAAGTCGTCATGGGCGATCGCCCACTACCAGACATGAAAATTACATTGACCAATCAAACTCATCGATTCTCCGTCAGAACAGGGATTCTCCCCTATCCAGTTAACTACTCAAAGCTTACCGTATGGAAAGACAATCATTACTATCAGCCTATGACGTAACCTACGAATTTGCTGTAGGTAAGACGCTCTTTAGTCGTATCAATGCTGGCATTAATCAGGGAGATAAAATTGCTCTGATTGGTGCTAACGGAATAGGTAAATCAACCTTATTAAAAATACTGGCGGGTCAAATCCGGCCGAGTTCTGGTTCGGTGGTTAGTAATAGCTGCATCTATTATTTGCCCCAAATCAGTACGATTGGTCGAGAAAATAAAGATATAACAGTTCTAGATTTCATCTGCTCTTTGTCAGAAGAATGGTGGCAAATCACTAGCGTTTTGGAAACTAGACTAGATATAAAGATTGATTTGTCTATACCAATCGGTAGTTTAAGCGGAGGAGAGATAACTAAGCTATTTTTGGCTATTGGTCTATGTAGAGAACCTAATGTTTTACTCTTAGATGAGCCAACTAATCATATGGGTTTTTTAGCTTTAGAAAATCTCAGTCATTTTTTAAGCGAGTTTTCTGGAGCTTTTGTAATTGTCTCTCACAAACCCTTCTTTCTCGACCAAGTTGCTAATACGACTTGGGAGTTAACGGCGGAGGGAGTAAAGGTTTATGGAGGTAACTTTTCTTTATATAAAGACCAAAAAGAGACAGAACGACAAGCTGCACTCAGAACCCAAGAGGTTGCCAAAAAAGAACTAAAACGTGCTAGAGAAAGTGCCTTAAGAGAGCAACAACGGGCAGCGCGTTCAAGACGAAAAGGGCATATCCAAGCTTTTGATGGAAGTATGGGGAAAGCCGCGCAACACTTTTTTGCTAACCGTGCCTCAGCTTCAGCAGGAAGTTCCTCTAAAAAACACGATACAGCTATGAAGAACGCTGTTCAAAAAGTTGAAGACTCAAAGCTAAGAAAAAATAAAGCTACAGCAATTCATCTAGACGAAGGAAGTAGTAAACGAGGAAAAAACTTAATTGATATTCAAGGGGCAACTCTAAAAGTAGGAAACCAGCTTTTAATTGATAATATTCATCTTCATATCGCCTATGGAGATAGAATAGCTATTTCCGGCTCTAATGGTTCAGGAAAATCAAGCCTGATTCAAGGAATCTTAAGTTCCACTAGCGGTGCCAACTCCATAACCTCACTTGAGGCTGGCACAATTCTCCTTTCAGAGGACATGAAAATAGTCTCTCTCGATCAAAATTATCAATTAATCAATAGAGAGAAGACTGTCCTGGAAAATATGCAACAAGCTAATTCAATTCTTAACTATCAATTATTAAGGCAACAGTTGGGGAGTTTTCTCTTTCTTAATGATGAGGTTCATAAAAGTGCATCACTGCTGAGTGGTGGTGAGCTAGCTAGACTTGCCTTAGCAATTGTTAGTATCTCTGAAATTGACTTACTGATTTTGGATGAACCAACAAACAATCTTGATATAGAAACAGTTAATCAAATTATTGAGGCATTAAACCTATATCAAGGAGCACTTTTAGTCATATCACATGATCTGGATTTCTTGAGTAGGATTGGTATCACCAAAGCTTTTAAGCTAAAAGAAAAAGCATTCAAGGCTACAGATTATCTTCCTCATGAAGTTGATGAATATTATCAAGAACTTCTTTATTGATTAAGAGTTAGACAATGCAACCGAACCAATATGAAACTTGCGATGGGGAGCATGTCACCGATGGGAAGCCCTCACCCTAAATCCCTCTCCCCGTGGGAGAGGGACGCATGAAATCTTACTCCCCTTCTCCCATGGGGAGAAGGGATTGGGGGATGTTAGCGTAGCGGTACGCAGTGCGGGCTGTTCCTCCACTTGCTTTCCTTGACATGCTCCCCTTGCGATCGCTCTTTTCCTTACTGAACGGAGGAGATATTATCCCCCCAAATCTGTGTGGACTGACAACAATAGAATTGTAAACACTGCCTATTGTCAGAATGTAAGAAAGCGTGATGGTTCCTCTCCTTTTATTCTCTTGTTCTCGTAATGTCAATCGTAATTTTGCCGCTAAAGTCGGGAATAGGGGCAGCGAGTTTGCTAAACCGAACTTGTACTTGCTGCACCTGCTCGAATTTCAACATGGCATCTGCGATCGCATTTGCCATTTTTTCCAGTAACGCAACTTTAGAGGTTTTCACCAACTGCTTGACTGTTTCAATCGCACGACAGTAGTCAAGCGTATCGGTAATATTGTCACTCTGACCTGCTGGTGCTAAATCCATCCATAACGTCAGGTCAACCTCAAACCACTGTCCCAGCACTTGCTCCTCTTTAAGGTAGCCGATGTAGCCGTAGCAATTAATTCCAGTTATTTGAATGCAATCCATTGAAATTCAGGCATATTGTCTTTTACCAAGTGTTATGTATTGTCCCTAAGGCTTTGGGTTCTACCTAAGAGTTGCTACGACATGACTGAAGAATCTCTCGAACCTCACCTGGCGGCTGCCCGCTTGTTTTCGCGTCTTGGACAATCTTCCTAAATTCGTCAAAGGTGTACCTGTTCTGAATCTCCGTAATCGCGCAAGTACAAAGTGCCTGTACCTTAGCGCCACGATCTTTCGCACAAGCTTCCGTAAAACGCTGGACTGCCACCTCTGGGTAAACGTTAGTCGTCTTCTGGGAACTAACTGTTGGTTGTGAACTGACTGTTGGTTGTGAACTAACTGTTGGTTGTGAACTAACTGTTGGTGGGGAACTGGTACTAGTCTCAGGTGCGGTATTAGACTCAGGTGTGGAGTTGCAAGCAGTAATAGTAAGTATTGCTAAGCAAGTACTGACAAGAGATAGCTTATGCAGTCGCTTTTTCATGTATTTCTCTTGTAAATTCTTTCAGTAAGGGGTTGAAACAATCATGACTTCAAGCAGAGCATAAGTCTTTAATGGTAGAAGTTGCCCCTCCCTAAGGGAGAAATAGCTTGAAAAAGCATGGCAGGAGAAGCTGGAGAGGAGTTTTTACGAGCTGGTCTAGTTTAATTTAATTTAATTTAGTAGGCAGCACACTCTATTATCTTTAGGCGCTCAATTCCTTACCTTGCTTGGAAATGTAGGAGTTGCGATCGCCTTTTCTCGGCATAATCCACTCACACGTTAATTAAGTACCCAGATTGCGCTTGGGTACTAATCCCAGAGCGTGGCACATAACATAATAAATAATCCAATTCAAAATACTACAGAGAACAGAACTCGCCTATGCAATCTCTCAATCGCGTTCTGGGGAGCCTGAATGCTTACCGCTTCATCGCTATCGGGGCTTTTGTGAGTTTGTTGCTGCTGACGGCAGCTAATGCCGTGACTCCGCAACTCTTTCGTTGGGCCATTGATCAGGGTATTGCCAAAAAAAATCTACAAATTGTTCTCTACAGTGCGGCTTTAATGGTTTTAGTCGCTGTTGGGCGTGGCTTGTTCAACTTCGGGCAAAGCTTTTGGGCAGAAGCCGCCTCTCAGGGTGTTGCCTATGACTTGCGTAATACAATTTTCACTAAAATTCAAAACCTTAGTTTCAGCTACCACGATCAATCGCAAACCTCACAACTATTAACCCGCATCACCAGTGATATTGAGCAAATTCGTACATTTGTTGGTACAACGCTAATTCAGGTTGTTGGTTCTGTCGTTACGCTAGTTAGCATTGCGATAATTTTGCTGTTGATGGACTGGCAATTGGCGCTGATTACTTTGGTAATGGTACCGATTGCAGGATTTTTACTAGCACAGTTTCTCACCCGAAATCAAAAGCTATTTGAGCGGGTACAAGAACAATTAGGTAATCTCAATGGAGTTTTGCAAGAAAACCTGTTCGGTATCCGGGTGGTGAAAGCTTTTGTGCGTGAGCCAGTGGAGATGGGACGCTACTCGAAGCTGAACGATGACTTGATAGCGGTGAATATGCAAACGATTCGCGCTATTGCCAATACCTTCCCAGTCATTTTTCTCTTGAGTAACCTGATTACGCTAGCGGTGGTAGGTTATGGCGGGGCTGAGGTAATAGGGGGGAGGTTTTCGATTGGTGAGTTGGTAGCGTTTAACTCCTACCTGATGTTTATTCTCCAGCCGATTTTGCTGATTGGTTTTGCCGCACCCGTAATTGCACAGGCGGCAGCTTCGGCAGAACGAGTGTATGAAGTTGTAGATGCAGAAATTGAAATTCGCGATCGCCCTAATGCTATACCCTTTGAGAAATGTGGTGGCAGAATCACCTTTGAAAATGTCCATTTCCGCTATCCAGGAGCGGCAACAGAGGCGCTAAAAGGGATTTCTTTTGAAACCAAACCAAAAGAATTGATTGCAATTCTAGGGGCAACTGGCTCTGGTAAAAGTACGATTATGAACCTGATTCCGCGCTTCTATGATGTTACAGAAGGAGCGGTTCGGATTGATGGCAGGGATGTCCGGGATTTGACGTTAGAAAGTTTGCGATCGCATATTGGCATTGTCTTCCAAGAAACAACGCTTTTCTCTGGCACAATCCGCGATAACCTCACCTATGCAGCACCCAATGCGCCTTTAGAACGAGTGATTGAAGTCGCAAAGACGGCTCAAATTCACGACTTTATTACCAGCTTGCCAGATGGCTATGAGACACTTGTCGGTGAACGAGGAGTGGGTTTGTCGGGTGGACAGAAACAACGAATTGCGGTCGCTCGAACCTTACTCACCGACTATCGCATCCTGATTCTGGACGATAGCACCTCTGCTGTTGATGCCAAAACTGCTGCTCAAATCCAGGAAGCTTTGGATGAGTTGATGCGCTTACATACTTGTACCGCCTTCGTCATTGCCCAGCGTATCAGTACAGTTCGCAATGCCGATCGCATCTTACTCATGAATCAAGGGCAACTAGTCGCACAAGGTACTCATGATGAACTGATGCACAGTAGTCCTCTGTATGGCTCGATTCTAGAATCTCAAGTTCGCCAAGCGGCTTAGAGATTTCAATTTACAGCAGTTTTCAAGTCAATAGACCTCTTGCATAAATACGAAAAACCCCTCCCCAGCCCTCCCCGAAACGGAGAGGGAGCAAGAGTTCTTCTCCCGCATCGGGGGGATTGAGGGGGTCAATTTGACTTTTGCAAGAGGTCTATTGAAGTACAGATGGCTTGTAGGGGCGCACAGCTGTGGACCCTTAACTGTATTGCACTTGTGTAGTAATTGTCCTTTGCGCGATCGCACTTAATCTCTCTGCTGTAACTGACTCCTAATTAACCGTTGTACACTAACCAAAGCTCGATTCAACTCATAACTTCGGCGCTCTGGATGCGTCAGATACGCTTGTTGTTCTTCCTCAATCATCTGTACATCCTGACGCACCAATCCATCCAGTAACTTTTGTGCTGAACCCAATAAACTATCTTTTACAAATCGACGAAACCACACGGGTAATTTGTGCAAACGCCAAAAGGCATTTAGCGAAGTGAAATGAATTAGATAAGCACGAGTTGCCGTTTCGCTTACCGGACAAAGTAGACAGTAAATTTTAAAATCTTTCCCTAATGTTGAAACCCAGTGTGGGTAAACATAGCTGACATCCAACGGTTCTGGATGCAGTTGTCGCAAGGTGGGGAAAAATAGCTGAGAAATCGACCAAATTTTATCAATTTTGTAATAACTTTGTGCCTGATAGTGGGCATCAACACGATTAGTGTCTTCTTGGATATCCTCTAAGACAGCATCCGTCCAAGCTTGCCAGTCCTGATGCAAATGCCCGTGGTACATATCCATCAGGTTTTCTATCAAATAAGAATAATGGGCGTTGCATTCAATGACTGAGACAGTGGCGATGTAGTTGAGATGTTCCCATTCTGGTACACCCATCGGTTGTAGGGGTACGGAATGCTTCCCTTCTAAAGCGTTGATATCTCCAGGAAATAGCCAAATAAACCCATCCTGTTCCTGTACCGGATACTTACGAATCTTGCAGTTGGGTAGTTTCTGGTTATCAGCCAGGTAAGGGACATCTGCACACTCACCACTGGACTTGAATCGCCATCCATGATAGGCACATTCCAGTAGTTCGCCAGTGACGCAACCATGACTGAGTTTAACTTGTCGATGGGGACAACGATCTTCTAAGGCATGGACTGCCCCCTCATCATCTCGATAAAGCACAATCGGGTGATTCCAAAGAGTCACCCCTAGAGGCTGGGTTTGAACCTCTGTGCTGCGAGCAACAACATACCAATGATTGGGGTTGATTCCCAACTGACGGATATCAAGGTGCTGGGTGGTGAGAGAGGAGGATTGCATAGTGTTAGCTTGCAGACGAAGTTAGGTTTATATTGTCGCTTTCACCTTCAGTTTCAGGCTTTCTGCTATGAGCTAGATTTTCAAAATGCCTTCTGGATTCACGGAGAAAAGCGATCGCCTTTGCAACCCCTCCCGGTGCGAAATCTCATTCGCTGCCAGTAACCCACTACTAATTGCCCGTTCCATCAAACCACAAGGAAACGGCATCTTCACCCAATCCCCTGCAAATATAAGATTCGGGACACCTGTGTCAGTTTCTGGTCGTTCAGCATAGCTACCAGGTGGATAACCAGAAAAGTTCTTCTGATTTACCAGTTCCCTATGTAGCATCTTCGCCTGTGCAAGAGACGGCACAATCTCATAAAGTTCCTGCTCAAAGGTTGTTAGTAGTGCTTGCTGAGTGGGAAATTCTTTCTCTTTGTAGCAGTAAGCGTGTAACTCCACGACACTACCACCCGTTTTTTGATTCCAATCAATGAATTGATCTTGAATTCGGTGGTAAAGGGTGATGCTGTCAGTCAATTGATAACCAGACAAAGAGGAGAAGTTGCTGTGTTCCCAATCAAAGTCTTGGTCAAACCAGAACCGGGCAACAGCAAAGGGGTCAGCGATGCTCAATTTCTCCACCTGAGTATGTACCTGAGTATTCACCTCACCCTCACACAGCTTAAATAGCTGTTGAACTCCCGGTACATCTGTTGCAAAGACATAATAATCTGCCTTAATCGTGGTTTCAGCCGTCTCTAGAGGGGTAACACTTTGCGCCCCTACCAGTTGTATCTGGTCTTCAGCACGTTGAGCAATTTCAAAGCGGGGTAAATCCCGTTTAGCTGGCCCTGCAATGACTCGCCCTTCAGCATCATAGAGTGCGCCGTGGCAAGGACAGAGAAACTTTCCATCAGCTTGGTGCTGCACGGTACAACCCTGATGAGTGCAAGTAAGAGATACAGCTTTCGTGTCTCCTGGTGCAACGGCAAAAACCGCATCCCCAGCACCGTAGTATTCCAGGCTTGGTGATTGTGCATCGGTAGGGGATTGGGAAGATAAGGAAGCGGTTTGTTCAGGAATTTCCGTAAAGTTGCCCCCTTGTCCCCCTTCTCTAGTTCCCATAATCGTGTTGCGCTTCACCCAAAAGGGAACATTACTCTGGATACTTCCTTGCTGGTAGCTGAGGGAATCAATCTGTTCTTGCTGCCAGTTAAAGCGGCTTACTGTTGCTTCTGTCACAATCTTGCCGCCATTGCGCTGAATCGCCCTGGCAATTGGCTGCACTAAACTTGTCCCCATGTCCTGACGTGTACCATTAAACGCCAGTCCCTCCGGGTTACCAAAAAAGTAGAAATGGAAGAACTGCATTAGTTCTCCCACACTTAGCTCATCTGGCGCGTTCAGGCTAGATTTGGCAAAGGGTAAAAAATACAAGTCATAAAGCCCTTGGGGGAAATCTTGCTCTACCCATTCGGCAACTGACAGCTGATCGAGACGATCGAAACTTCTTGGTATCTGGAATCCACCAATTGCCTGGAAGACTTGCCAGTGTTTCGGTTTTATCAGATTTATCCCCCAGTTGAGACAATTGGGAGATGCGATCGCCAAATCCACAATATTCCAGGGAAATGCTGAGTGGTTGGGTCGAAATACCTCCGGGTTATACTTACCATCTCGGAAAACAACCGAGTAGGACTCCAACGAGAGAAAATTGTCCTTAATTTCTAGTTCTTCAACTAAGCTGTTGAGGTTGTAATACTGCGGGAAAAAGCCGTGGAAGCCGTGTTCCATCATGAAGGTTTCATTACCCACTTGGATCTGCCAACTCGCAACTTTCCCTCCTAGCTGAGGCGATCGCTCTAAAAGTGTTACTTTAAACCCACGTTGGCTGAGTTCATACGCACAGGCTAATCCAGCAAGTCCCGCCCCAACCACAACAACACTTCTGTCTTGATTCAGATACCGTGGTAAATCCAAGCTATCTTGCTGAAAAATCGTTGGTTGAGGCTTTGAGAAGCGGGAGTACCCCAGCATCCCACCAACAGCACCTACACCCAATAGCTTCAGCGCCGTCCGTCGAGAGATTCTAGGGAAGTTCTGTGCGCTTTCATCGTTCTTTTGGATAGGGGTGGAGGCTGGGACTACAGGAGAATTGGAGAATTGATTCTTCATGAAACTAAAGCTAAATCCTCAGACAACGAGCTTGAGCTACCTATTAATTGGTAGGTTAAATTGCGAAAAAAATTATTGGGGCTGCAATCCGTCTAACAGAACTGAAATTACTTCAGATGCAATAACGTCTTTCGGTGAGGTTCCCGGTAACGTACTAGCAAAGTTCATCCCGTCCATCGCCGACAGAAAAAGACCAGCGAGGATAGTAGGCTTCACCTCTCTAATCTGACCTTGTTCTTGTGCGGCGATGAAGGCTAGCCTAAGTGGATCGAAGACAGACTCTTCAGCAATTAACGACAATCGCTGAATGTGTTCCTCGCTCAAAGTTGGTACATCAGTATGCATTAAACTCAGAAAATTGAGAGGTGGTTGCGAGATGAACCAACGGGAAACCGCGTGCAACTGTCCTCTTAGATCTGACCCAGCCTCATGAATTGCCTGCTGTAAACCATTCCGGTGCCGTGCAAAAACTTGTTCGGTCACGGTGATGAACAACTGCTCCTTACTGGGAAAGTGATAGTACAGCGATGCCTGACGAATTCCCACTTCCTCAGCGATATCTCGCATCGTAACGTTGCTGTAACCCCCTTGACGGAAAAGAGTTTCAGCCGCAGCCAAGATACGTTCGCGTGGATCTAATGGAACTTGATCAAGCACTTCAAGTCAGTTGGGAAATTGGCTGCTTACCTAATTAATTGGTAGACTACCTACTAGTCAGTAGTTTTGAAAATTTTCTTAACTTTGTCAAGCGGTTTAGCGAGACTTTAGAAACTTTTGAGCTATCCACTCTTGAGTACTTATACTTACCTCTGTCAAGGTTAAGGCGCGTAGGTGGTAGGTTTTAGGGGAAAATCTAGCTCAAGACTTGGTCATGTTAGAACTTTCGGAAATTCTAACTCCAAGACTCGCCTTTCACCCTACTACCTAAAACCTAAAACCTGTCAAGGTGATAGGGGTAAGTACTTATAGGTTAGTTAGCAATTTCTTACATGAAATATTGGCGCGAAACCTTAGCTGTAGCACAGCGAATTTTGATTGAATTGTGGCGACGACGCCGTAGCCTGGTTTTTTGGAGTATTTTCCCGATTTCTGTCCTCTTACTCAACGGATTTATTTTGGCAGAACGGGCGAAGCTATCAACAGAAGTTGCATTTGAAAGTGCTGCTCCTTCAACTTTAGTAGGTGCCGCCTTGTTTTTTAGTTGCTTAGGCGGTAGTGTCGCAACGGTAGTTGCAGAACGAGAGCAGCAAACTCTCAAGCGCTTATTTATCTCCCCCCTTAGTGGAACCTCCTATTTTCTTGGTATCTTTTTTGCTCATAGCTGCATTGGCATTGGTCAAGCACTTCTGGTTTATACTATCTCAGCGTTTTTTGGAGCTAAGTTTCAGGGTTCTGTGCCACTGGGAGTAGTGATTATCCTACTCAGTATTATTTCTTATGTAGGTGTAGGATTTGTTCTCGGTACACAGTTTGCACGACGCACAGAGGATGTCAATGCTTTAGTCGCTGCTTTCGGTGTACCGCTTTTGATTTTGGGTGGAGCTTTTCTTCCCTCATCCTTGTTTCCGGATAAGTTGCTGAAAATTGCAAAATTTAATCCGATTTATCACATGAATGAAGCACTGCTAGGGGTTTGGGGCGGAGGTAAGGATTTGGCGGAAATTTCAACACATTTCTCGTTTCTATGTGTGTTCGCTGTTTTGATGGTAGCAGCAGGATGGCTCTCTTATCGACGAATGCTAAGTGTTGAAAGAAGGTTGTGACGTTAGAGTATAGTTTTTAAAAGAAGGCAGGAAACTTTAACTTCAAGGTATGCAAAGTTAAGGGTTTTCTTTTGTATCTTTTCACCTTCCTTAACGTTCATCTGCACTGAAAGGAGGTGTAAGGCGTCCGCTAAGTTTGGCAAGCTCGACAACTAACGTTACTGGCTCAATTGGCTTCGGTATCTGTGCATGGAATCCTACTGCCATTGCCCTAGCACGATCGACATCTCTAGCAGACGCTGTCACAGCCACAGCGATAATTTCCCTTTGCCGTGCTGTCTCATAAGCATAAACGAACTCCAAAAGTGAGTAGCCATCTATATCTGGTAAGGCAATATTGCTGACTAGGATATCTGGTTTATAAGTTTCCAGTGTTACCAAAGCTTCACCCGCTGAAGACACATTTACCACCTGTGCTTCAGCTATTTCAAATATGAAATTAAATAACTCTGCTGAATCTGGGTCATCCTCTACAAGGAGTATACTCAAACCCTTAAGTAAACCATCTATATCCATGACAACTGGTTTAGCCCTGCTACTCGGCAGAGATAAACCTAACGAATAGGGGATCAAGGTGATTGTCATAATAGAGCTTTTTACAGTGCAATAAAAAGTGTTGTTTTACAACTATTCATGAGCATCAAGCACTTCAACCTCTTTCTGAAGATAGATGAGTAAAAATGCTTAAGAATGTTTTAAGGTTTGTCAGGTACAAGAGGTACTACTTTAGACGTATCTCTGTTGACAGTTGATATAGCAAAAGGCAGAAGGGAAAAGATTGATGGGTTAAGGTTTCAGTATGAGAGCGAGTGTCAAGAGTCACCAAGGTGACCGCTATATTACTCTGTGTCACATGAACCAGCAGATAAGCTGACTTTCGCGTCGATTTAGCCCATTGACTGTAGAGCCTGTATTCACTTGTTTTGAAGGCTGATAATTCTTTGGTACGCCTGAATCATTGCCAGAGCGATCGCATCCCAACTATAGTTTTTCAAAGCGTACTCCTGAGCATTTTCCCCCCGCCGCTTCTGCTCACCAACATCCTGAAGCGCCTCTCGTAAAACCTCAGTCAAAGCATCCACCTCACAAGGGCAAACCCACCCCGCTTCAGCACCCTTGACTTCCTCCCAAATATGTACTTGGTCAGAAATTACCACAGGTGTTCCGGCAACCATCGCTTCCGCCACTGCAATGCCGAAGTTTTCGTAGTAAGACGGCAGGACAAACAAATCAGCATCGTATAACAATGCTGCCTTCAATTCACCCGTAACAAAACCTGTAATTGTAGTGCATGACGAGAGGGGTGAAGCCTTTATCTGTTCCCGAATCTGGTTTTCATAATCCGGGTCTTGAGGATTTGTCCCTGCCAGAACAAAGTGAAAATTTGGTAAGGACGTACAGCCGTGCGCCCTCACTAACAATCTTTCCAACGCTGGGATAAGCAGATTCAAGCCTTTCTTTGGGTCAATGCGAGACATAAACAGCACCAAAGGCGGGTCGTCTGGAATATTTAACTCAGTCCGCGCTTGACCTTTGGGTTGCTCCACTAACGGCTTCACACCCAACGGAATTACTAAATCTGGTGTGTGTGTCCCAAAGCGTTCTGAAATCTTTGCCTCTTGAGGGCTAGTGAAGTGAATCCCAGCAGCACCCGCTAAATTAGGTCGCTCTAGCAATGCTGCATAAACTTGCTTCAAACGCCGCTTTTTTTGTAAATCAGCCGGGTCAAGTGTACCCAAAGGGCGTAGGATATACGGCAGCTTCTTGCGTCGGGCAACCATTGCCGCTGCTGTACTCACTGGTGAAAACAGCGCATGGATATGGGCAAGGTCAAATTGTGTAGCGTGCTGCGATAACCAGCGCAATAGGTCGAGAGAGAACTTGTAGCGGCGGAAGGGAGAGCAACGGAAGTATCGCACCTGATAACCATCCTGCTCAACTGGTTTATCCAGAGGAACATCCAGTCGTGACTGACCTGTATCTCCATTCGAGTCAGTTGTCAGCACCGTAACCTCTACCCCTTGAATGGCAAGCGCAGAGGATAGCCCCATCACCATCTGGCTGGGACCACCATAAATCAGAGATATTGAAGGGACAATTTGCAGGATTCTTAGAGGTTTGCTCACAAATTCGTAACTAGTCCAGCAACATAGCAGACAGCCATTAGCTATCAGCTATTAGCTTTTTTGTTTTCCTTGCTCTGTCACTTGTTTCACACACCTCCCGCTTTACCTCATCTCTCCAGGAAACCGCTATAAAGTTACCGCAAACGGTTATGGAAGCCTCAATAGCCCCACCTCTATTCATCTATCTTTATCTGCGGTTCAACTGATCTCGTTTTCAGCAGGAGAATCTTGCGATCGCATCGCCTCCCTAAGGAGACAGAGTTGCCCCTTCTGTCTCATCAGGTTGCGGCTGAAGAAAGGGGTCTAAAGGCGCGGATTCGCTCTCGTACCAACTGGTAGACGATTCTGGTTCAGACGTTTTCTCTTCTTTGAGTTTTGGGGCAATTTCTGGCAAAGCAGCGAGAGTCTGTTGTCCAACAATTCCATCGACCTTGAGTCCTTTCTCTCGCTGGAATTTCTGAACCGCTTCTAGAGTTACCTCATCAAATGTGCCAATCTCTCCTACAGGGTGCCCTGCAACTTCCAGCCGTCTTTGGATATCGCTGACTTTTTCACCGCGATCGCCAACTTTCAATAGACCATCAGAAGCATTACTCACCACTTCTTGATCTAATGCCGCTTGCGTGTTTGCACCAACAACGCCATCTGCTGCCAGTCCTTCTGCTTCCTGGAATTCGATCACTGCCCTTTTGGTCAGGGAACCAAAATAGCCAGTTGCATTAGCTTTCAAGTATCCTAGCTTCTGTAAACGTTCTTGGAGGGTAGTCACCTCTGGATTGTAGTCACCTTGCCGCAGCGCTGCCGAGGCATGACTTGCCATCCCCACAACACCCAAGACAACACTGAAGGCAATAAACTTCGCCAATAGTTTTGGGGATTTCCAGAGCGTTGCGATCGCTAGTTCATTAGTGCCTAGTGGAGCTTCGTCAGCTAAAGCAAGATGTAAATAAGCAAGAGTTTCCATAGTTTCAGATTAAAATAACTCAGTCAAGCACTAGTTTAGCTTGAAGATTCCGCTACGCTTAATAAGCTTTCTCCAAGGAATTATTTAAATACTATTGATGGCAAGAATGTCAAGCAAGCAATTGCTTATAAAACCCCAACATTTGCCTTGCTAGTGCCTGATTTGTATAGTGACTCATCACCCGTTCATAACCCAGCCGAACTAACTTTTGGGTTAACTCAGGCTGCTCCATTAAGGACAGTATGCACTTTTGTAAAGCTGCCACATCTCTCTCCGGAAATATTAATCCTGCCTCTGCAATCACATAAGGAATTTCTCCAGAATCAGAACCAATCACTGGTACCTTAGATGCCATTGCTTCAATCAACACATGACCGAACTGTTCCTTCCAGCCAGCAGCAGTTAGGGTTTTAAATTGAGTATTTGTTTCTGAAGGCAGTACTAAAGTACTCATCAAATTGATGTAACGGGGTACCTCATCATGGGCAACACTCTCAACCCAAATCAGCCGATCTTGAATACCCCACTCAACGGCTTTTTCCATTAATACTTTCTCTAGCTGCCCCCGTCCTAGCAGTAGCCACTTCCAGGGACGCTCTCTCAATCCAGCAAGCGCTAATCCCAGAGTTAACAACCCTTTTTCTTCAACAAACCGCCCAACAAATCCCACCACAAAGTCATCGGGTTGAATTCCTAACTGGCTTTTCAGTTCTGGCTGTGGTTGAGGGCAAAACCGATTTTCATCCACACCCAACTGAGGCATAACTTTAATAGCTCCCTGATAGCCATGCTGCCGCAACACCTCTGCCCCATCCTGATTACCAGCAATAACCCCGTCAGTGTTGCGTAGGTTATAAGCTTCTAGGACAGATACCGGAAATTTCAAGTCGTAGGGTAAGTTCCACCAGGTAAAAAACAGATTTTTTGCCTTCAGCCGCATCAGCTTGTTCAGCGTAATTAGCTGCGCGTAGCCTAATGCCTTAGCACCTTGTTCCACTTGAATAATCTGTGGTCGAAACTGACGCAAGAGGGAAATGATGTCAGCCCCAAAGGTTAGCAATCCTTGGTTATTTTCACTAAAGTTGGAAACTGGCACTATCCGAAACGAGCCTTCCTGACGCGGCTGGGTTTCGATTATCTTGTTCTGAACACCACCGGGGCGCCAACGGCGGGGTACGACTACAGTTACTTCTATTTCAGGTTCCAATCGAGCCAATGCTCGTAGTTTCTCGCAGTTGAGGTCAACAATATAGGAGTGGCTAGCGACTAGAATTCTCATCATCTTTGTCATTCGTCGAATAACTAGGCGCTGAAATCCTACAATACTGATACTTCGCCTGAGAAAGTTGGTAACAAAAGAGGAGAGGTTGACCTGTGCAAAGTCTGATTGTAACCTAGCGATCAGAGACTTCAAGAGAATTGGCGATCGCTAACACTTACATTCTTAATCCAACTGGTTTGAGTTTTCGTCCAGCCAAGTTACTAAGTCTGCTTCATTTGAGAAATCCAACAGCGCCTCAGCCAAATTCTCTAACTGAGCAACAGATAACAGATTAACCTGCTCCTGCAACTCAGGATTCACTGTTAGTCTAAGCCGTGATGAGCCTGATGAAGTAACAGCAGGTGTGCGACCATTGAATGATCTTCGTGGTAACAGCAATTTAATATAAGTTAATATAATGTTATACTCTCGGACTGCTAACTATGGCTAATTCAGAAGAACGCAAAAAACAGATACTCGATCACGTTAACAGAACGGTAAAACTCCCTCAGCAATTGTCTTCTACAAATTCAGAGTCTAGAAAGCAGCAAATAATGGATCACATCAAGAGAACTCGAAATTAAGAGTTGTTGCCTCAAGCCTACCAATGGATTTGGGTAGGCTTGGATTTTATAGCAGAGAAAATGGGCGTAGGATATCGATAGATTTCTCAGCGTATAGCTTGACAAAAACGACAGGTTCTGGATTATTGCTTCAAGAGAAACGCCAACAAGCTTCAAGTGCGTAAGTCCTAAGATTGCTCATCAATCCGGTGTCGCTAACAACGAAACATGAGCGCTAACGATGCGCCACCCTTCCTCTGTTCGCATCCAGGTTTGGCTTTGTCGTCCTGTACGATTTGAGCTTTGACGCTGAAACTCTGTATTGGCTGTGGCGAACTCTCGTCCGTAAGTCGTTATTACTGTGTTCATTAGCGATCGCTCTAAATTTGCAGGTGAGCGATTTTTGCGAAAATTGGCGATCGCATCGTACCCATACAGATTTTCTGTTACGCCATAGCGCAACGTATGCGGAGTATTCCAAAACAATTCATTGAGTACCGCAACATCATTACTAACCAAAGCTTTTTCGTAACGTTCAAAGGCGACTGTCACCTCAGCCACCACTTCGGGGATATTAATCTCCATCTCAAACTCCCTCTCTTATAGGGCAAACATCTTGTCTGCCACCAGACTACAAAACGGGCTGAAAAGCCCGTTTCACAGGAACTGTGCAGTTACGAGTAACTTTTACTCAATTGCTCTGGCAACCCCATCACACCTCGATAATGAGCTTCAATTTGACTAACAGTAGCCGACTGGCGATTGGTACTCCACTCAGAACGCTCAAACAAGTTTTTCCTTAACGCATCGACATCAATGGTTGTCACCTTGCCATCCGCTACCACTCGCTTACCATTGACCCAAACACTATCAACCGCTTGGGTAGGACGTCCTAAAATGAGTAAGCCAATCGGGTCAGTGCGGGGCAAGAGTGAGAGACTAGTAAGGTCATACAGTACCAAATCCGCTTTTTTGCCCTCAGTCAGTGAACCGAGTTCATCAGCAACATTCAATCCCTTCGCACCACCTAATGAGGCAATTTCCACTGATTCGCGTGGGGTAATCCAGTGGTGATAGTCCATATCGGTAATGTTGTGCAGAATCGAACCGATTTTGATGGCTTCGAGTAAGTCTTGGGAGTCATTACTGGCAGCACCGTCACAACCAAATGAAACGTTCACACCTGCTTGACGATATTTCAAAATTGGAGCAATACCACTACCCAAACGTAGATTACTGAGGGGGTTGTGGACTACGGTTGAGTGTGTTTCTGCCAAGATCGCAATGTCGTTGTCACTTAACCAAACACAATGCGCGAGAGAGGTGCGATCGCTTAAATAACCAAGCTGCTTTAAATGTTCTACTGCACTACAACCGTATTTTTCTTGAGCAAGTTTTTCTTGTGCCTTGGTTTCCAATAAGTGGGCATGGCGACAGAGATTGTAGCGATCGCTTAATTCCCGACATCCTTCAAACAACGCATCAGAACATAACTGAATCCCGGTTGGGGCAACGAGAATATTCACACCTTCAGAAGGGTTGTGAAACTTGTCCACTGCCTCCTGCATGAGTGCCAACGTAGCCTCGGTTGAGCGAACATAGGTTTTATGTTCCCGTTGGGCACCACCATCAGGAATGCCTGCGGTGAGGGATTCATCCTGAATTAAAGGACCAATAAACGCCCGGATGCCAATTTCTTGGTAAGCACGAACAGCAGATGCGATCGTTTCAATTTCCTTGCCTGGAATCAAAACCAAGTGGTCAACAACACTTGTACCACCTGATAGCAATGTCTCTACTGCTGTTCCCAAGGCACTGAGGTAAACAAGATCAGGTTCCAGGGGAGCAAAATCGTAGAGTTCTGCAATCCATAATTCCAGGGGAACCGGAGGAATTATACCCCGTTGCCACATCTCCGGCGAGTGGGTGTGGGCATTGATAAAACCAGGGAGGAGGAGTTTATTTTGTCCATCCACTACTGTCCCGACAACATCTAGATTAGGGGCAATAGCCTGGATGTAATTGTCTACGATTTGCACATCAACAGTGGCATAGCCTTTATCCACCGCAACCAATACATTCTGAATTGTAAAGCTCACAGACTAACCCTTTCTTCTTCCTAATGCCGTTATTAATATATCTCTTCAACATTTACTAATGAAATGTTGTGAGCAAGTTTTACTAAGTTTTTTGTTAATTTAAATAAATTTATAGGTTTTATGCTCTGAGCCAATAACCAATGAGTATATTTTTTGTATTTTCTTATACAAAACAAAAATTAAAACTTCTTGTTATAAAGTAGATACAAAATCGTTTTAAGATTTTTAAAGATATTTTGATCTGGGAAAGTATGCCCTAGACATTCATTAGCTTGCGGAGTGGGGTTAGTATTGCGCTAGTGATTGTCACTAAGATGTTTGTTGGGACAGAACAGGGCTTAGGTAAGCGCATGATTGATGTTCAACAAGTCCTGATTATCAAGGATAGATATGCTTTTATTTTGATTATGGGAATTCTTGGGTACATCCTGAATGTTGTATTTCTTTTGATAGAGAGGCGCTTCATCCATTGGAGTGGTAAATAGGTTAAGTAATTTCTAATACTTAAATAACATTTAAGTTTAGGCTATAAGATGGCTGTGGCACCAGAATTGGTGTGGAATTGGAAGAGATTTCTTTGTTAAAACAATGACGCGATCGCTTCGTACCTTAGGTGTCCCGCCGAATGCTTGGACAGTTGATGCAGAAATTGCTGATCTCACTCGCCCAGCCCTTGCCGCTCAAATCATCACCCTGCTAACAGAAACGAAAAAGCTGCATCTAGATTTGGCAAAAGCCGCAATTCTAGTCATTGATATGCAGAATGACTTCTGTCACCCTGAAGGATGGCTTGCCCATATTGGCGTTGATGTCACACCTGCCAGAACTCCAATTGAACCCCTGCAAGCCTTTCTACCAGAACTGCGGCGTGTAAACGTTCCTGTAATCTGGTTGAATTGGGGGAACCGTTCCGACTTACTCAATATCAGTCCTGCGGCATTACACGTTTACAACCCAACAGGTGAGGGTGTGGGTTTAGGTGCTCCCTTGCCAGGTAGAGGTGCGCGAGTACTGACAGCAGGAAGTTGGGCAGCCGCAGTAGTGGATGAACTAGAACAGAAACCAGAAGATATCCGTATTGATAAATACCGTATGAGTGGGTTCTGGGATACTCCTTTGGATAGTATTTTGCGAAACTTGGGTAAAACAACTCTATTCTTTGGCGGAGTCAATGCCGATCAATGTGTCATGTCTACTCTACAAGATGCAAATTTCTTGGGTTATGATTGCATTCTTGTGAAAGATTGTACAGCGACAACATCCCCAGACTATTGCTGGCAAGCCACCCTTTATAACGTCAAACAATGTTTTGGATTTGTGACAGATTCGCAAGCTGTACTAGCAGCAATAAAGGCTTAAAGAGAATAGTAGGAGTAAAACTTAGCCTGAAAATTAGAGTGTTAACTTGAATAATGCTTCCTTAGGTAGTGCCCTAATTAAGGCAATTATTGAATCCTATAAGTACAAAGGAATAGACACAAGAAGCTTAAGGCTAAGTTGAAAATCAAGAAGGATGATTCAGCCCTAGAACCTCTGTAGTTCAACAGCAAAAATCAAAAATTTATAAAGGAGGAACCGCCAGATGAATATGACTCATTGCATGATTCCTGTCATTCAGTCTCCGAAAGACTACCAGGCTTATCGTATCAGTCCTCAGGATACAAATCGCTTAGCCATTGTGTTTGAACCAGCAACAGCTCATGCTTCTTTAACGTTTTGTGTAGAGATTTTTGATGAGGGGGGTAAGACTCCACCGAATCGCCATCAATTTGCGATCGAAATGTTTTTTGTCCTCAAGGGAGAAGGGCTAGCTACCTGTGACGGAAAAACCGTTCCAATCCGTCCTGGAGATAGTTTATTAGTTCCACCAACAGGAATTCATGAAATCAGAAATACAGGTTCTGGTCGCTTATATGCCTTATGCATTATGGTACCTAATGAAGATTTTGCTGAACTAATCCGCAGTGGGATACCTGTTGAATTGGATGAAGAGGATTTGAGAGTTCTAGGGCGTTCAGATGCTCTTGTTCCCTGCTAAATGGACTACTCAATTCGCCCACTAAGGCAAGATGATGAGCCGTTTCTCTGGGAAATGCTACATGAAGCGGCTCATCTAGGAGAAGAGGGTTCAACTGTGCAAGAGGTTAAGAATCATCCTGAACTTGCCAAATATGTTGAGGGCTGGGGACGTGCAGGAGATATGGGCTGCGTCGCAACCCTTATAAATAGTAATCAGCCGATAGGTGCTGCCTGGGTGCGTTTGCTCACTGGCGGCAATAAGGGCTATGGTTATGTGAATGATGCGACACCGGAATTAGCGATCGCTGTTCTTCCCGAACATCGAGGTAAAGGAGTGGGAACACAGCTACTTGAAAATTTGCTAGCCGCCGCAAAAGATTCCTATTTGTCTATATCCTTGAGTACAAGAGTCACAAATCCTGCCTTGCATTTGTACGAGAGAATGGGCTTCAAAATCATTGACGGGAGCGACTTCATAAACCGCACGGGTAGTACATCTCTCACGATGAAAGTAGACTTTCTTTAACTGTCATTTTGTTACCTACTCATACCAAAGGATTTAGAGTAATCATAACCCGTTACCCAATCGTTGCTTGAGGTTACGAATTGCAGCACTAGTGTTACGTTCATAAGCAATCTGAAGACATTGAGCAATCACCTCTTTTAACTCAATTTCAGGAAAATAGAGGCTTTTTTCCTGAAGACTATATTCCGCCCCTTGCAACTGGTAAATCAATAGTTGCTTTTTGCGAAATAGCCAAACTTCAGGAACTCGATAAGGCAAATAATCATTGATATTGGAATAACTTGTAACGTCGATTTCTAGAACTAAATCTGGTGGGGGTTCGCTGCTCCAATCAATTCGCTCTTTGCCTGAAACCGCTTCCCAATTGTCGATGTAGAAACAATAGTCTGGCTCAATGCCACTTTCCTCTGACAGTTCCATCGTTACGGGAGTAAAAGAGTCATATTCCCGTCCGGTGTAATCTAGAAGAACTTTGATAATGTCAGCAATCAGACTAGCATCTCGTCCATGTTTGGGCAAAGGAGACATCAGTAAAACCTCTCCATCTCGATACTTCATCCGGGGAATGGAGCCATCGCCCCGTTGCTGACACAACACTTGGTAATCTTGCCACGTTGCAGGCAAATGCACAATCGCTCCTGGTGGAAGTTGGATTCTTTCGGGTGAGACGAGGGCAAACATGGCTAAATCGCTCCCTTGCATAACCGCTTAGTGCCATAATATCGAGATTTATGTAGGCGTTTGAAATCCCGCTACTTGCTCATTGTTGATCTAGGCACCATCATGCTCAAGGTTCGACCGAAAGAAACTGCTTCAATGCTTACCCGTGATAGCGTGCGGCTAGATGCAGATATATACCGTCCCGATGTTGAGGGAGAGTTCCCAGTGCTGCTGATGCGGCAACCGTATGGAAGAGCGATCGCATCTACTGTCGTGTATGCTCATCCGACGTGGTACGCTGCCCAAGGTTATATTGTCGTTATTCAAGATGTGCGAGGACGTGGTACCTCCCAAGGAGAATTTCAGCTTTTTGTCAACGAGACAGAAGATGGTGAGGACACAGTAAACTGGGCAGCAGCGCTTCCAGGTAGCACGGGACAGGTGGGAATGTATGGCTTTTCCTACCAGGCAATGACTCAGCTTTATGCCGCTATTACTAAACCTCCTGCCCTCAAAACCATCTGCCCTGCAATGATGGGCTACGACTTATACACCGACTGGGTTTATGAAGGGGGAGCCTTTTGTTTAGAGAGTAATCTAGGTTGGGCAATTCAACTTGCCGCAGAATCAGCACGACTCAAGGGAGATGCGGCTGCCCATTACACCCTCTATGCAGCTTCCCACAATTTTCCACAGTACGACCCGATTCCCAGCCTCACAGAATGCTTGAAAAAGTTCGCACCAAACGCTTTCTATCACGAGTGGTTAGAGCATTCAAAACCCGATGACTACTGGAGGCAAATTTCCCCGAAGCACTACATGCAAGACGTTGACTTGCCGATGTTCCACATTGGGGGATGGTTCGATACATTCCTGCGCGGCAATATCCATTTGTACAAAGACATTACCGTCCGTAGTGCCTATCGCCAACAACTATTAATTGGTCCTTGGACACACCTGCCTTGGTGTCGCAAGGTTGGTGCAGTTGACTTTGGTTTAGAGGCAACTAATCCGGTTGATTGGTTGCAAGTGCGGTGGTTCGATCACTTTCTCAAAGGTATAGATACTGGACTATTGGAGGAACCGCCCGTTCGCCTCTTTGAGATGGGCAGTAACCGTTGGCGCAACTTTGATAACTGGCCTGATGTAACTCAGAAATCTTATTTTTTGTCAACTACTGGGCTTGCCTGTATCCGGGAGAACGAAGGCAGCCTTACGACTACTCACCCAGATAATTGTCCTAGTGATGTCTTGGTTCACGACCCTTGGCGACCTGTTCCAGCACTGGGGGGTCATGCTTCGATACCTTCTGGTTCATTTGAGCGATCGCATTTAGATTGTCGTTCCGATGTCTTGACCTATACTACTGAACCCTTAACCGCAGACTTGCATTTCGCCGGAGAGGTTGCCGTTGAAGTTTGGTGTAGCGCCGACCAACCGAGCCATGACCTATGCGCCATACTCTCAGAAGTGCGATCGAATGGCAATGTTTACAATCTGACGCAGGGTTATCTTCATGTGGAGTCGAGTCAGAATACACCGTTACGAGTATCACTCCAAGCAACTTGTGCTTGCATTGCAAAGGGGAATTCCTTGCGTCTTAGTTTGAGTGCAGCTTGTTTTCCTGCCTATCCTTTGAATCCAGGTACAGGTTCACCACTCGGAAGCGATCGCTTAATGGATGCTCAGATTGTGACTTTAACCGTAAGCTGTGGAGGCGATCGACCATCCCAGGTTTTGTTACCTGTGGTTTCTGCTTGTCCTTCTTAGCACCCTAATCATTAACGTCTCTTAACATTTAACCATCCAAACAAATCAGCCGCCGATAGTTGCCAATCAGCTAAGACATCTAAAATAGGTAAACTATCTGAGTCTTGCTTCACCTCTGGTTGCTGCTGGGGTTTAAAGATATATATTTCGCTCATCTATCTAAAGTGCTAATGCTGTCGTAAGTCCTATCACAACGTGACTACCTGCCTAAAGACTTGTTACCGTAAACATAGCAATTATTAAGTTTTTATACATATCTCTCATAAATCTTTGTCAAGGCTTTATGGTATAAATACCTACTTTACTAAACCTTTATAAAACAAAAGTGTCAAACTCCTCCTTGAAGACGCTATCTCAGATTCGCCTTATCCCTGGCGCGATGTCTGATTTATTCGCTCAAGTTAGTAGCTCTGGTCGAATCACACTAGCCGACCAATATGGGTTAATGGCAGCCTTGTTAGAGGAAGAACTCGCCGAACAGGAGAGAGCCTCAATTGATAGGTTGCTGTATGCCTTGAAACGGGGACGGCTAAAAGTAGTACGTGAAATTTCAGCCAAATAATGTGAGTGAGGTAGAGCTGACTCGCCCAATGCATTGTCAAGTCCTAATTACTCAAGCACGTTGTTCAGAGGTAGATGCACCCTGATGATTGCCTTCACCTCAAGCGTGAATGGGACGGGTATGTTTGCCTGGAGCTGGGCGACTTAGCCTGAAAAAAAAGATCCAGAACTCAGATTTCTCATAATTGAGGCTGTGTTGGCTCCCTTAATTTCTGACATTGGAAACTCAGACACAAGTCTTTCCTACCGGCACGAAATGGTGGAGTTATTTTTGGACACCCCCTTAAGGCTATTTAATTGTTGATCAGCCATTACTTTTGTTTACTTAGAGCTTGCACCCCACCCAAACACAAAGCCCCTGGTGTCGTTGTCCAGGGGCTTGTTTTTACCTTTCTTTGTAAGCTTGCAAAAGTGCTGCTGCTGCCTCATTCCTGGTATGGTGAAGCCCTTCACTCTTGCCTTGCGATTTCCATCTCCAAGGAGTTTCGGCAGGACCGTCCTTGACAACTATGCCTTTAGTTTTACCGTCAAGACAGACTTCCCAACCATCAGGTGTGCGTTTGTAGATCCAGATTCTCTCAGTCTTTTTCTTTTTGACCATCTGCCGTTCTCTTGCTAAACATAAGCCTACGAGTAATTCAGCTAACTAATAGAGAAATTTAGGCAACTTAATGATAAAGCTTGTTCCTTTGCCCTATGCACTTTCAACTTCAATCCAACTCCAAAAGCAGGGTGCGTTGTTTAACGTACCCTACCCCACATAGCGTTTGATAGAGAATTTGGCATAAGTCCTGAGAAACTCAAATTGTGAGGTTGACCGTAAGTTGTGGAGGCACGCGACCTTCACAAGTGTTACTGTCTGCTCTGAATCACTAATTGTAACTATGGACTGTCCAGTGTTTTGAGTGATTCATGTCTGAATCATCACTGATATCCACTCCTTTGTCACTTCCCGAACTCGCTTCCTGATTTTTTAGTTTTTTTTCTAAAAGCGTTAGATAAGAGATAGGAACCACAAGCGGCCAGGCAAGCGTCGCTATAAACAAAACTACCCAAGACAAACGCCTTTCCTCAAGCGTCATCTCGGTATCTCTCTCAAAAAACCTTAGCCAGATCTTGAAAAAGTACTGAGCGAGCAGCAGGTAAACAGAAACTAAAACGACTACAAGTAATGTCATGGTGATTAAGCCTTGTAATTGAGTATTAGCTTACCTGCTGTGAACATCATTAGATCATTGCAAAATACTACAATCACCCTCCCTGCGCTAGAACGGCAGGGTTTCTCGGAGGATTCCAGATTTTTGGAGATTTAGTACAGTCGCCACGTTTCGTCGAGACTGTTGCTGACAAGTTGCTTAGTTTGCATGAGTTCGGTGCTAAAGGAACGCTCGTCCGATTGTCGCAGGCACAGTAATGGCATTACTTATATCTTCTAGAAAATGTCTAAGTCCTCCTAAGCCGTCTTCCCTCTCGCCAAAGCATCTATCTTAAGGCGGATTCTCCTCAGGGAGTAACTTAGCTTGAATGGAGAAGACCGTGTATGCATACGGATGACTATTCATGAAGCGCGACGCCACAGGCAAGTTTGTTAGCAATTGGCACTCAGAGACGAAACAACGAGTTAGCGTATCTCTGACCAATACAGCATGGCGATCGCTCGATAAAGAGGCTCAGAGGCGAGGAAATTCTCGCTCTGAAGTCATTGAACGCTTTGCCCGCACTCTTGAAGGCGAACAGCATCTTGATTCTGAGAAGAATGGGGCGGATGCTCAAATTAATTCGCTACAGGAGCAGATTCTTGAACAGCAGCAAGCGATCGCAATCTTGCAGCGTCAGAAACAGGAGTTAGAAGCCTTATTAGAGAATGCTCCAGATGCGATCGCTGCCCAAGAAACTGAGCGCAAGGTGGCAATGATTCTTGAAAGCATTACAGATGCTTTTGTCGCCTTTGATCGCAACTGGCACTACACCTACGTGAATCGGGCAGCGGCTAAAATCCTGCACAAAACACCAGAAGAGCTACTGGGCAAGCACGTATGGAACGAGGTTTTTCCTGAGTTAGTCGGTGGAATTGCCTATCGAGAACTCCATCGGGCAGTGATGGAACATGTTCCTGTTTCCTGGGAAGAATTTGGGGAACCTGTCGAGTGTTGGTTAGAGGTGAATGCTTATCCCTCTACAGCAGGGGTAGCCGTTTATTTTCGGGATGTGAGCGATCACAAGCAAGCGGAGGCAGAACGAGAACGGTTGTTGCACGAGCTTGAAATTGAACGCGCCCGATTTGAAGCCGTTTTGCGACAGATGCCTGCTGGAGTCATGATTGCCGATGCGGCATCCGGTAAATTAGTTCTGGCGAACGAACAAACCAAGCAAATTGTTGGGTATGGCTACGAACAGTTGCTTGAGCTTGAGGAATATACACCCATTATTCCATGTGAAATCTTTCGCTTAGATGGTCAACTCTATTCGCCTCATGAGTATCCATTGGTGCGATCGCTAAAAACAGGTGAAGTCGTTACCAACGAAGAGATAGAAATTCATCGAGATGATGGTAACTGCATTTTCGTTAACGTCAACTCAGCACCAATTTTAGATAACCAGGGGCAGATTGTTGCAGCTGTTGCTATCTTCCAAGATGTGAGCGAACAGCAAGCTGCGCTACACGAACGCCAACGTGTAGAGCAAGCCTTACGCGAGAGCGAATCGCGGCTACGAGGATTATTGGAGGCGAATCTCATTGGCATTATTGTTGGCGATTTTCAAGGCAATATTCTGGAAGTCAACGACGCTTGGCTAGCAACTTTAGGCTACACGCGAGAAGAAGTTTTATCGGGAGAAGTAAACTTCCTGGAGATTACTCCACCCGAGTTTCGGCATTTAGACGAGCAAGCAATGGCACAGATGAAACAAGTTGGTCGCCATGCGCCGTTTGAGAAAGAATACATTCGTAAAGACGGTACTCGCGTTCCCGTTTTAATTGGGACTGCCTATTTAGGAGAACCTAACGATTTAGGTGTCGGTTTCTTGATCGACTTAACGGAGCGCAAACGCTTGGAACGCCAACTGCGGCAGCGAGAGCAACAGTTCAAGATGGTGGCTGAAAATGCCCCGGATATTATTAGCCGAATTGATGCAGAGTTTCGCCATCTTTATGTCAGTCCTTCTGTAGAACAGGCGACGGGCATTCCATCAGAGCAATTTATTGGCAAGACTAATGCTGATCTAGGAATGCCAGAAGACATGTATCGCGTTTGGCATGACAGTTTGCGGCAAGTCTTTGAAACGGGGCAGGAACAGACGATTGAATTTAAGTTTCCGACTCTCAAGGGTAGTCGATGGTATCAGTCGCGTATCGTACCTGAATTTGCCAGCGATGGCTCCGTGGAAACGGTACTGAGTATTGCTCGTGATGTGACGGATTACAAACAGGTTGAACAGGCATTACGAGAGAGCGAAGAACGCCTGCGGTTAGCACTTGCAGCAGCGCGGATGTTTGTCTGGGATATGGATTTGCAGAGCAATCGAGTGGTGTGTTCTGCTAATGCTCTAGACGTTTGGGGTCTTCATGAAGGGACGGGAGAAGAGTTTGTTGCGCTCATTCATCCAGACGATCGACAACAGGTGCTCCAAGCGACGGTAGGGGCAATGGCTGGAGAACAGCCCTACGCACCGGAGTATCGGGTAATTTGTCCAGACGGCGTTGTGCGCTGGCTCAACAGTCAGGGGCAAGTCTATTGGGATGAGACGGGGCAAGGAGTTCGCATGATTGGCGTTTCGGTTGATATTACAGAACGCAAACAGATCGAAGCAGAGCGCGATCGCCTTTTAAAACGAGAACAATCTGCCCGACTCGAAGCAGAAAGCGAACGCAAGCGGTTGCATGACATCCTGATGCAATTGCCTGCCATGATTGCCATTGTTAAAGGTGCCGATCTTGTGTATGAATTTGCCAATCCCGCCTACCTGCAAGGGACTGGGCGCACTCCAGACCTTATAGGGAAATCAATACGGGATGTTTTCCCGGAGATAGAGGGGCAAATTTACTTTGAAGCGTTTGAACAGGTTTACCGGACGGGAGAAACATTTATTCGGGAGGAGTTACCTAGTTACTGGGATCGGAACAGCGATGGGGTGTTGGAAGAAGCATTTTTCCACTGCATCTTTGCAGCTTGGCGGGATGCTGAGGGAACCATTCAGGGTGTGTTGATTTATAACATTGAAGTGACAGCCCAGGTGCGGGCAAGGCAAAAGATTGAGGAATTACTCGCAGAACTTCAGCACAAGGAGAGACAGCAGCAATTTCTGATCGAATTGAATGATGCGATTCGTGCCATTCAAGACCCCAAGGAAATTATGTGGAAAGTGGTTTGTTCCACAGGGCAACACTTCCAAGTTACTCGCTGTACCTACGCTGAAATTGATTCTACTCAGGAATATGTCATCGTCGATCACGACTATTGCAATGGTGTAATCAGCATCGTCGGTAGCCATCACATGGATTCCTTTGGCCCTGAACTCATTGCTGAACTAAAGGAGGGCAAAACTATTGTCGTAGATGATGTCGATCGCGATCCTCGGACTGCCGGATCGGGGACTGCTAGCTTTGACGCCATTCAAACCAAATCTCTCCTGTGTGTTCCATTGGTGAAAGAAGGGCGATTTGTTGCATTGTTGGTGTTGCACCAGGCCTCTGTTCGCCACTGGACGGAGGAAGATGTGGTGCTGATGGAGCGAATTGCTCAAAAAACCTGGCTAGCCGTGGAGCGATCGCGCTCAGAAGAGGAATTGCGCGAAAGTGAAGCTCACCTGCAACTCGCGCTGAAGGTCGGACGCATGGGAACGTGGGACTGGGATATGCAGACCGATGCCTTGCTTTGGTCAGAAGGTCACTTCACGATACTAGGGCTAAAACCGAATGAGTGCGAACCGGGCTATAAGGTTTGGGCAAGTCGGGTTCATCCTGATGACCTAGCAGAAGCTGAGGCAAAACTTCAGCAAGCCATAGCTGACAAGAAGGAGTATCACCATGAATATCGCCTGCGTTGGTCAGATGGCTCCATTCACTGGGTCGAAGCGAGAGGTCAGCTTACTTATGATAGTCAGAGAAATCCCAAGCATTCGATCGGAGCCGTCATTGATATCACAGAACGCAAGCAAGCGGAACAGGAACGAGAACAACTACTAGAGCGCGAACGCATTGCCCGTTCAGAGGCAGAAGCGGCACAGCACCAATTGGCAACTATTTTTAATACATCCCCGATTGGACTTGCCCTGTTAGATGCCCAGCAGCGATTTATTGCCATCAACGAAGCCTTAGCAGAAATTAATGGATTAACCCGCAAACAACACTTAGGACAATCCATTGCAGAACTTTTTGGTCAGTCCGATCCCAAATTAGTTGAAGTCTTTCATCAGATCTACACCACAGGCAATCCCTTCATTTCACCGAACTTCGCGGTGAATGTTCCCGGACGTAGTGATCGCCGTCCCGGTTACTACAACGTTTACTATCTTCCGACTGTTAACTCAAATGGTCAGGTAGAAGGGGTTCTAGTCTATGTAGTCGATGTGACTGAGCGCGTCAGATTAGAGCTTGCCCAACACTTTCTGTCTGAGGCAAGTGCCGTGCTTGCCTCCTCCCTTGATTATCAAACGACTCTAGAGCGAGTCGCGCAGCTTACGGTGCCGGAATTAGCGGACTGGTGTACGGTTCACATGATAGAAGAGGATGGTGCGATCGAGCAGATTGCGGTGGCTCACATCGACCCTGCCAAACTGGAATGGGCATATCAAATTAGAGACAAGTATCCACTAAACCCCGATGACCCTCGTGGTGCTGCATATACATTGCGAACTGGGCAACCTGATTTTGTGCCGGAGATTCCCGATGAACTTTTGGTACTCTCAGCGCGTGACTCAGAGCATTTAGAGATTCTGCGGCAGGTTGGATTCAGATCTGTAATGACGGTACCACTACGAACTCAGGCACGAATTTTAGGAGTCATTTCCTTTATCTCAGCCGAATCTGAACGACAGTACACCTCGGCAGATTTGCAACTAGCAGAGGAATTGGCTCGTCGTGCTTCCTTGGCGATCGACAATGCTCAGTTGTACCGGGTGGCTCAACGCGATCGCACCAAAGCAGAAGCCGCTAATCGGATTAAAGATGAATTTTTAGCCGTATTGTCCCACGAGTTGCGATCGCCCCTCAACCCGATTCTGGGCTGGACAAAATTGCTACGAACTGGGCGACTCGATGGCACAAAAACGCAGCAAGCCCTGGAAACGATCGAACGCAACGCCAAGCTGCAAGCGCAATTAATTGAGGACTTGTTGGATGTCTCGCGCATTCTGCAAGGAAAAATGACGTTAAACGTCGCTCCTGTGAATCTAGCAGCAATGATAGAAGCCGCCCTGGAAACGGTACGACTGGCAGCCGAAGCCAAACACATTCAAATCCAGACTACATTCAATCCTGTTTCAGGAACGGTTTCAGGTGATACAAATCGCCTCCAACAGGTAGTCTGGAACCTCCTCTCCAATGCCGTGAAGTTCACCCCAAGCGGAGGGCGAGTCGAGGTGCAACTAGAGCAAGTTGGTACGTATGCTCAGATTCAAGTCAAAGATACTGGAAAAGGCATCAGTCCAGACTTCTTACCCTATGTGTTTGACTACTTCCGTCAAGAAGATGGCACAACAACCCGAACATTTGGCGGATTAGGATTGGGACTGGCGATCGTCCGCCATTTTACCGAATTGCATGGAGGAACTGTTCAAGCAGACAGCTTAGGACAGAACTTAGGGGCTACATTTACCATCCGGCTACCGTTAAACATCGTAGAGCCGGAACCCTCTTCTGAGGACAGACACCCAGAAAGTGCGACAGACTTAGCAGGTATTCAGGTCTTGGTTGTGGACGACGATGCAGATATGCGGGAGTTGGCAGCATTCACCTTAATGCAATCTGGTGCACAAGTTACAACAGCCGCTTCGGCTGCACAGGCGTTGACTCTCCTGAATCAATCTGTCCCCGATCTGCTGTTATGTGACATTGGGATGCCAGAGATGGATGGTTATTCGCTGATTCGGCAAATTAGAAAGTGGTCACCTGAACAAGGAGGTATGATTCCTGCGATCGCACTTACTGCCTATGCCGGAGAAATCAATCAGCAGCAAGCCTTAGCTGCCGGATTTCAGATGCATATCTCAAAGCCTGTCGAACCTGAGGAATTGGTGAAAGCGATCGCCCGTTTGCTGAGATATTGAATGATTTGAGGACTAGCCTGATGCTGCTTGGCATAGATTTAGGAACAGGTTCTGCTAAGGCATTGCTCCTGGCGACAGACGGAACCGCAATAGGTGAGGCATCAAACTCCTATCCTGTTCATGCACCTCACCCCGGATGGGCTGAGTCTGAGCCAGAGGATTGGTGGTTAGCTGTTGGCGGGGCTGTTAGGAAGGCAGTGGGAAATCACACTGATCAGGTACAGGCGATCGCACTTTCAGGACAAATGCATGGTGTTGTCCTAGCTTCGGAGTCGGGTCAGCCCCTGCGTCCTGCTATCCTTTGGGCAGATACTCGCTCTAGTGCCGAGCTTAGCGCTTATCATTCGCTCGATGCCACTCTTCTAGAGCGCTTGGGCAACCCGATTACGGCGGGAATGGCGGGTTCAACTTTGTTGTGGCTACGAGAACACGAGCCTACTGTCTACACCGAAGCGCGTTGGGCACTCCAGCCAAAAGATTGGCTACGGTTACGGTTGACTGGAGAAGTTGCAACCGAACCATCTGATGCTAGTGGTACTTTGCTTTACGATGTTGTGTCGGACAACTGGGCTGGGGATGCAATCTCAGCGCTGAATCTACGTGGTGATTGGTTACCAAAAATTATCCCCTCTAGTGCGATCGCAGGTTACCTAACAACTGATGCTTCAGAGCATCTTGGCTTAAGAGTTGGCTTACCTGTTATTGCTGGTGCTGCGGATACGGCAGCAGCGGCACTTGGTAACGGACTACTAGAGCCTGGTTTGGTTCAACTAACCATCGGCACAGGCGCTCAAATCATTACACCTCGCTCCCAACCCATTATCGATCCTCAGGGTCGTACACATCTCTATCGAGCTGCTGTACCTAACCAGTGGTACAGCCTTGCAGCAATGCAAAATGCGGGGTTAGCGCTTGAGTGGGTGCGAGGTATCCTCGGCTTGAGCTGGCAGCAAGTCTATACTAAAGCGTTTTCTGTTCCCCCAGGATGTGAAGGGTTGACATTTTTGCCATACCTCACGGGTGAGCGAACTCCACATCTTGACCCTTATGTGCGCGGGGCATGGGTGGGGCTTGGACTTCATCACACACAGGCGCACCTGATGCGGGCGGCTTTAGAGGGAGTTGCTTTTGCCTTGCGACAAGGTTTTGAGGCACTTGAGGCAACAGGTTTTAAAGCGACAGAAGTGCGTTTAGCTGGCGGTGGAACGGCGGAAATGCCTTGGAAACAATTACTGACTGATGTATTAAGAATACCCCTCTATGCAACTACCGTTGCTGCTGCTTCCGCGCGGGGTGCTGCTTTACTGGCGGGTATCGGAATTGGTGTATACGCAGATGCTAATGACACGATCAAACTGGCAGCCACACCAACGCTTGCTGCAACTCCCCAATCAGTAGATTCAGCCCTAGAAGAGGCTTGGATGCGATATCAATCCCTTTATCCACGACTTAAAAAAGCCTGAGGTACTTTTGCCCTCACTTTTTTATTTAGTGCAATCTGCTCAAAGGTGGCATAGAGGTTAACAGCCGCCGCATGGACCCAGGTATCCAACCGTCCAAATACTTGAATCGCTCTGACGGCAACGGCATTCACCTGATCGAATACGGTTGCATCGGCAACAACAGCCACCGCATCACCACCCATCTGAGATGTCAATCCTCTACTCGATAACCCAACTCTGCCAACTGGAGGCGAGATTGCCGCCATTTGGGCTGCACTTTCACATACAGTTCTAGGTAAACCTTACCTGCAATCAGTTTTTGCATTTGTTCACGGGCAGCACTGCCAACGCTTTTGAGCATACTGCCCTTTTTGCCAATTACAATTCCTTTTTGGGAGTCGCGCTCAACGTAAATCGTGGCAAGAATCCGGGTAATTGTCGGTTCCTCCTCAACCACATCAATCGTAATCGCTACTGAGTGGGGGACTTCCTCTCGAGTTAGCAGCAAGATTTGCTCCCGAATTAATTCCCCCATAATGAACCGTTCGGGCTGGTCAGTGACTAAATCAGGAGGATAGTAGTATGGCCCTGGTTCTAGGTGATTGATTAGTAGTTGTTGCAGTGCTTCTAGTCCATCACCGGTGAGGGCAGAGAATTTTGCTATCTGCCAGTTGTTCGGTGCAGCGAGTTGTGCGTAACTAGCATCAATTGCCTCGTAGCTGGGGGGTTGCTCGTCAACTTTATTGATACCTAGAATTACTGGTGTCTGAGTGCGGGAAAGGATGTCAACAATAAAGCGATCGCCTCCTCCCGCATCTACGGAACCATCCACCACAAATAACACCACATCCACCGATTCAATTGCAATCTGGGCATTTTGCACCAACACCTTACCCAGTTGGTGATGCGGCTTATGAATCCCTGGTGTATCGACAAAAATTAGCTGCGCTTCCGGTGTCGTCAGGATACCCCGCAAGCGATTGCGTGTTGTCTGTGCTACAGGAGATGTGATCGCAATTTTTTGTCCCACTAACTCATTCATCAACGTTGATTTACCAACATTGGGGCGTCCAATGATGCCAATAAAGCCGGATTTAAATCCTGCCGGGGATTGGGGAATACTCGACCACTCAGGAACGTTACCTTGGTCGCCTTCTAAAGAAAAATCTGTGTTGTCGTCGTCTTCCATGCTGTGCCCGTCGCTGAGAAATCTCCGATCTGCTTCCTTCAATCTACTGCGTTAGCTCTTATGCCGCACAAACTCTGTTAGTGAATAAACGATACAAGAGATTTGCATTTCCTATCACCACGGTTGCCGATGCTAAGATCGACCCAGCTATAGATATCTAAATTCGGTTGAATATGGTACCTTCGCCTCCTCGCTTCTCTGATATTCAAAATCACTGGGCACGATTATTTATTGAAGGGTTAGCAAGTCGAGGTATCATTAGCGGATTTCCCGATGGTACATTTCGACCGAATCAAGCAATGAGTCGGGCTGAGTTTGCTGCGCTACTACAAAAAGCCTTTACCACATCTAAAAAACGTCCCTACGTGCCTTTCGTCGATGTGCCTGCTAAACATTGGGCAGCCGCCGCGATTCAAAAAGCTTATGAAGCAGGGTTTATATCGGGCTATCCGGGGAATCGCTTCCGTCCCGATGCAAGCATTGCTCGAATCGAAGTGCTAATTTCCTTAACTACTGGCTTAGAAATTACGTCCAACACACCCTCTGAGACAAAAGCGGCATTCCCAGAATTCTATCAAGATGCGGCTCAAATTCCTGTCTATGCGCTGGACAAGCTGGCTGCTGCGACAGATGCCCAAATAGTCGTCAATTACCCAAATGTGAAACTTCTCAAACCACTTGAAGTCGCAAATCGTGCGGATGTGGCAGCGTTTGTTTACCAAGCTTTGGTGTATTTGGGCAGGGTGCCGACAGTCTCTTCTGAATACATTGTTACTGGTCAAAAAACCGTAGCCGTTAGCCATAAACGAGAATTTCGCGGAGTTTGGGTGACAACGGGCTGGAACATTGATTGGCCGTCCAAACGGGGATTGTCTGTCGAACAACAACAAAGCGAACTGATCCAAATTCTCGACCGGATGCAAGGGCTAAACCTGAATGCTTTGGTTTTTCAGGTACGACCGACAGGAGATGCTTTATATGCCTCTGAATTAGAACCTTGGAGTGGTTGGTTAACGGGAACACAAGGCAAGGCACCTGAACCATTTTATGACCCACTAGCGTTTGCGATCGCCCAATGTCATCAGCGCAACATCGAACTTCACGCCTGGTTCAATCCTTACCGTGCGGGAACCTCTTCAGAAAATTCCCCGAAAGTACCCCCTCACATTACCCTGACTCATCCTGAATCTGTCTACACCTACGGTAATGATTTGTGGATGGACCCAGGAGTCAAAGTTATTCAAGACTGGACTTACAACGTCATCCTTGATGTGGTGCGTCGTTACGATGTGGATGGCGTTCACCTGGATGATTATTTCTATCCCTATCCAGTTTCTGGTCAAACATTTCCCGACAACGAAACCTACAGCGCTTATCAAGCTACAGGCGGCAAACTTTCTCTTGCTGACTGGCGACGGAACAATGTCAATCAAATGGTGCAACGCTTAGCCACAGGAATTCACGCCACAAAGCGCCATGTAAAGTTCGGCATTAGTCCCTTTGGCATTTATCGACCTGGACAACCACCGCAGGCGAAAGGCTTAGATCAGTACGAGGCGCTTTACGCTGACCCGAAAAAATGGTTGGGAGAAGGTTGGGTAGATTATATAGCCCCACAACTCTACTGGCGCATTGACCCACCTGCTCAAAGTTATCCCGTTTTGTTGCAATGGTGGACGGATAACAATCCCAAGCGCCGCCACATCTATCCCGGCAATCGGCTGAGTGCGTTAGATGGCAAAGACTGGTCAATTTCGGAGTATGAAAAACAAGTTGAGATTACTCGCAATCTTGCCTCAAAACAATCTCTAGGGAATATCTTCTACAACATGAAGGTATTTAGTGAAAATCGCTTGGGTGTTGTTGATGTATTGAAAGCCTCGACTTATGCCGAACTAGCACTTGCCCCCTCAATGCAGTGGCTAGATGATGTAAAACCAGGATTGCCCACAGATTTAGAGTTGAAAGACGGCAAGCTTAGCTGGAAAGCTGCAACTGGAATTCGTTCTTGGACACTCTATAAGCAGAATGCTGCTACCTGGAAGCTTGTACGAATTCTTGGAGGCACGACAACTTCTGTAGCGGTAGAACCAGGAACCTATGCGCTGTGTGCCGTGGATAATCTTGCGAATGAAAGTGCAGGTGCCGTTGTGTCTGTGAAGTAAAGCAAGACTTAGGGTTGGGGCAAGATTAAGCGATCGCTGACTTTAATCACGGTTTTTCTCAGGTTTGTGCGTTGTGATTAGGGAGTGCTGAGCGATCGCATTAACGAGTTAACTCCTCTGACTTGCGCCTTTCCATAAGTCAATCAGAATCGCTACTCATCTTCTTTGATAAGTATGATTCTTCTTTCCGTAAAGTTTTGCCAAGGTGCTTCTATCCATAGATAGGCATGAGGTCACACCTATTGGCAGATACAGATCTACATAGTTTTTGAAATATTTTGTAATAACACATTCTTTCTAGTGATAGTCTTTGGAAAAATTGATAATAAATGCTCACATCTGGGAATAGTAATTAGTTAGGGAGGGTTTTAAATTATTATTCATTTGCTCTAAACACGAACAGCTCTGTAAAAACTTCATTCTCTACTCCTTCCAATTCACCAATTACCATGTTTTCTCATCGCCCGCTACTCAGTGCAGTGTGGAGGAAATAACTATCCAGTTGAAAAAGGTTAAAAAGCTTATTTTACAAGCAATATTCATAAAAGCCTCCTGCATAAGAGCCTTCTTGCACTCAGTTCCTACCTATAACAACCTCGCAGTTGACGTTTTTTTGGGCTGAGCTATTTAGAACAATCATGGTTACGGTTATGACGTTGATAAGAGGAGTGATCTTGTGTCTCCAAGCCTAAAATTAAGCATCAAACCACCCAGTTCCTCAACAACGCCTTTATCTCAATCAGCTCAGGGATTAATTTTTGTCGTTGCAATGTGGCTGCTCAGCCGGATTGTCATCATCATTGCAATGCAGCTACTTGCTCCTATGTATCCGGGTATTCCTGCTGAACACCCTCTCCCAGTGCCACTGAGTTTTACTCCTGGTTTTGTACCTAAACCGAGTTGGGATCTCTTCACTCATTGGGATGCTGCTTGGTACGAGCAAATCGTTACTCAAGGCTATGACTATGCCGATGATGGAGAAATGCATAACATTGCATTTTTTCCTCTTTTTCCAATACTCGTTCGTAGCGTGATGGCTCTTGGTATCCCCTTTGTCATCGCTGGATTCTTGGTAAATAACTTGGCACTGCTTGGGGCAATGATTCTTCTGTATCGCTGGGCAGATGAGCGTCATGGAGTCAATGCGGCTAGGTGGGCAACGGCGGTTATGGCTTGGTGTCCTTTTTCCTTATTTGGAACAGTAGTCTACACTGAAGGTCTATTTTTGTTGCTCAGCACAGCCGCTTTACGGGCTTTCGAGAAGCAGCAATATGTCAGGGCAGGACTTTGGGGGGCATTGACTACGGCGACTCGCGTGACAGGTGTGGCGCTTATACCGACTTTTTTGCTTGTGGCTTGGAGAGAACGCCGACCTGTTACAGCCTACGTTGCTGGTTTGGCAGTCGGTTTAGGACTACTTGCCTACATGGTTTATTGTGCAATTCATGTCGGTGATCCCTTAGCATTTGTTCATGTACAGAAGGCATGGGGTACGGCTTCTGGTGTCAACTGGAAGGGTTGGTTAAATACCTTCTTGAATATGTTCCAGTTGCGGTTTGGTGCAATCAAAGAAATGACGAAAGTGGTCATGGTCTTTGGTGGCGTATATCTGTTTTGGCACCTACGCAGTCAGCTTAGCCGTGTTGCTGTCATCTACGGTTTTTGTTCACTAACAATTATCATCAACTCCGGAGCCATTATGTCCGTCAACCGCTATGTTTACGGGATTGCGCCAGCATCGTTAGCATTCGGATTGTTGCTTTCCCGTTATCCTCGTTGGGGATACGCCATTATGGGCTTCTTCGGTGTGGTACTCGTCGGCTTTACCGTTCGTTTCTCTTGGTGGCGCTTTATAGCGTAGAGGTCGTACCAAAGATAACAGCGAGTTTTTAGATTGGTCGCTCTTCGTCATTAGTCCAAGTTGAATGGGACTGAGGCTAAGGGCGATCGCTTTTGTGTAAGGATGTCGTTACTCTAGAGGATTTAGGTTAGTTAGCAACTAAAACGTATCCTGTATCAAGGGAGTTCGCACAAATCAGGCTTTCGTTTCCCTGAAACAGTAAGTGATTACCTTTCTTTGTAGTCAAAAATACAGAGTTTGCCTCCAAAGGTGCGTCTTAATAAAAAGTAATATCCCTGGAAGAACGCAGATTGACTGAACCTATTCCTGGATTACTAGACGCAGCGCGACTCCTGTTTGACTTACAGCAAGGTAATGAAATCGCTCAGAGCTTCTCTGGCTGTCTCGATCCAGAGGAAATTGCTCGTCGCGTGACTGATGGTTTGGTCGAAAAATTTGACTGTGCCTTTGCTCGTATCTGGCTGGTAGAACCGGATAAAACTGCCCTCCGATTAGTAGCTTCCTCTGGAATGTACACCCATACAAACGGTGCTTTTGCCAGGGTGCCAATGGGAGCCTTCAAGGTCGGTAAAATTGCTCAGAACCGCGTTTCGTTTCTGAGCAATAATTTGGCAAATGAGTCTTGGGTGAAAGACCGAGACTGGGCACTTACCCACAAAATTTGCGGTTTCGCAGGCTATCCCCTCACTGTCGGAGACAGAGTTATCGGAGTTCTTGCAACCTTTAGTCATCAGGTGATGGCACCGGAATTTCTGGAATTCTTACAGATATTGTGTACAACTGTAACTGTTGCCCTGGAAAATGCCGTTCAACATCAGCAGGAAAAGCAATCCTGGCAGCCTTCAATCCATAAGCTATCTTGGAGCAATCTTTCCCTGTCCGATCACTTAGCGAGTATTTTGAGTTCTGTTCGGTTAACGTTAATTGGAACAGAGCAGCCTCTCACACTACCCCTAAATTATCTATTTCTACAGGCGGCAGAAGTACTGCAAACAATGGGGTGTACCTACTGTCGGCTCATCTACAATACCCAATTCGTTGGGCTGGAAGCGATTATTACTGCTCCTGATCTGGCATTTCAGGCGCAAAGCGACTGGGTTCGCTCTGCCTTTGAACCTTTCTTGTTTACAGTTTCTTGCCTGGGTGGAGTGCTTCAAACTCAGACAGGAGCTAATCATAAAGTCATCCAGTTTTTACTCAAACTTCCCTACCCTAGCTCTACTCTAGGAGCGCGTTTGCGAATTCACTGCCGTTTACCCGTGTTGCAGATGGCATTCACTCATCTGGCTTATTTGGCAGGCTTAACAGTTTGCGATACCACTGATCAGGAGATTCCACTACTTACCGACGAACTTGCCCAGATTCAGACGGCTAAACGAGTTTTGTGGCTCAAACAGGGTGTTTGGGCTTTGCCTAAAGGGGTTAGCGCTAAAGTTGACCTGGCAATTAGTGCAGTGCAGCTACGGGAGGCAGTAGAGGCAGTCTTACGTGGCAAAACTTGGGGTATTGATTCAGATACGGAAAGTCAGCCACTTCTCTCAGAGCGAGAACAGGAAATTATGTCTCTACTAGCACAGGGATTGCGCGATCGCGATATTGCTAACCATCTCATTATTAGCGAGAGTACGGTCAAATTTCACGTCAACAACATCCTCTCCAAACTTAAGGCGCGCACTCGTTACCAGGCACTCCACCAAGTTATTGTCAACGGCTGGATTCAGTAGGCTAACCAGACTACTTAAAGAGTGGAATAATCCAAGCAGCAGTTAGGCTCATCAACACGATAATCTCTAAAACTTTGATGGGAAAAGACCGTTTCCGCCACTCTTTAGTCAAAGTAGGTCGCAAACCATACCACCATTGAAGAATATTTTCTCGCCACAAACCGGGACTATCTTTAGGGCGGAACTGGTAGCTTAATATTGATAAAAGAAGGGGAATTCCCCCTACTTTGGCACTCATTAAAAGATGCAAGGCGATGCAGACAACCATTACCACCCAGGAAATGAGGTGAGCATAATACCAACCATGGTTCAGCTCTCCCTTAGGTAACCACTTTTCATCCATCATCTTGCCAGAGAAAACTGCAAAAGTCAGTGCCAAGATAGCAAGCGTGTTAATTAATCGATGCAGCGTGTACCACCATATTGGTTTACCCAACTGTCCAAGTTTTGCCACAAAATCCTGCTGGATAAGTCTTTTATGTCCACGATGGAAAGCGTATAAAGCAAATAGAGGGAATACAAGTAAGGCATATAGCCCAAACGTGCCATGAATTCCTTCTATTTCCTTTAACTCAGGCAAGGGAATTCTTCCCCATCGTCCGTCGTAGACATCGTATGTCCAGAATGCGGTCAAAATCGCGGCAATGACGAAAAGACCAGTAAAGCCATGCAGAATCCGAAGCAGAAAAGGTTGGTATGGCCCAGAGAGTTTTGCAGGCATGTTCAGAAAGTTACCGAAATCTCCCTACGTCTTTCACTCATTAAATTGTCTCACCCTGCGATCGCCTCATGATTAGTGAGAGTACTGTCAAGTTCCATATGAATAATGTTCTCAAAAAGCTTAAAGCGAAAACTCGTTATCAGGCACTTTATCAAGCGATCGTAAATGACTCGATTCAGTAGTTTAGCTGCCACGGTCAGCAGCGGTAGCTAACCTGGAACACCCAACAGATAACTTCTATGCAGTTGGGTGCAGCGATTTGTTAGGTTGCTGACTGCGCTGTTTGATTGGTTTTGAGATGATCTGTCTTCCACTTTCAGCCTGCCTCTTCCGCAAATCATTACAAATTGCTTGTAAATCGTAGTTAAAAGACTTTGCGTGTTCTTCCCGAATTGTGTAAATCTCTTCGAGAACTTCATCCTTCCACATTTCTACTCTCCCATTAGCTCATAGGGCGTACAAATAGTTGGTAGTTCGTATCCAACATCATTGCTGAGTTGCAGCAGTTTCTTCTGGATTTGAGCATTAGCAATATGCCTACAGTTCCACGTTAACAGATAGTCCAATCCGTAAACTGTAGCCACTGCAATGTGGAGTGCGTCATCAGCCGCTTTAGGCGGAAGACTGCTCTTGCATCAAGCGAGCATCAGGGGTTGGATTTAGTAGTTTAACGATTAAGTAGAGGCTGCTTGAAGCTGTTTTTCAATTGCATCACATGCAACACCAACCCCATTCTCTGCTTGGATAATACGTCCGATTTCTACTGCTTTGGTTGCATAGTTAGGATTCTCTAACAACTCACGTAACTCATGAGCTACCCGTGACGCTAAATACTGCTTACGGGGAATTGTGCGGGAAGTTCCTAATCGTTCGCTTCGTGCTGCATTGTCCGGTTGGTCATGGCTGTAGGGCATAACAAGTGTTGGACAACCACTACGTAATGCTTGAGCCGTTGTACCAATCCCTCCTTGATGCACAATCGCACAAGCATGAGGAAAAATTTGAGAGTATGGCGCATAGCTAACTGCAAGTATGTCTTCTCCAAAATTCTCTGGAGGCCCATTCTTGCCAATCAACAAGACTGCTCGGCGGTTTAATAGCTTTGCCGCTTGAATGCTTTCTTGATAAAAGTTACCGGGAGTCATAACTGCGGCTGAACCAAGGGTGAAAACAATCGGTGGCTCACCTGCACCTAGAAATTGCTGAAGTTCTGGTGTCAGTTCTGCTTCGCCTTGACTGGCATCATAGAATGTGAATCCTGTAACGATGGTGTTTGCAACCCAATCAGGTTGAGGCTTCGCTAGGACGGAAGAGAACATAGCCAGCACAAGGTAAGAGGAATACTTATCGTCAATGAAGGGATTACCAACCAGTGGAGGCAATCCGAGTTCACGTCGCAGTTGGTGAACAGGTTCTGCCCAAGACTTAGCAACTGCTTTTGATAACTTAATAACTCCTCGGTTGACGATAGAACCAAGCCTACGCAACTTGGCTAAAAATGGAAACACAGGGATTACTGATGGGTCATAAGCGGAGAAAAATGAGATGGGCTGTAGGACAGCTAACGCCCACCGAATACCTAATTTTTCCGCAACCAACCGAGCCGCAACGACTCCTTCACCTGCAATGATGAAATCTGCATCTTTCGCACTGTTCATCAAGTCTGTGTAGGTTTCACGTAAACTCGCGCAAACCCAATTTCGGGTGACGTATTCTGTACCCTTCTGCAAGTCCATCATCCGCGCCATCTCTTGAGGATCGTTGAGAGCCGTGTTGTCAGGGCGCATCCGATGAAACTCAAATTCCAAGGCTTCAATTTTGCCTTGATATTCTTTATGCGTTGCAAAAACTACATTGTGACCACGTTTCCGTAATTCAAGCGCGATCGCAATTTTGGGATGCAAATCGCCCAAGGAACCAATTGTGGTTAAAACAATTCGGCTCACTATCTCGCCTCTGAGTCTGCGTCACTTGCATAGACATGATTGCTTGATTTTAAACCTTATCAATCGCTCCACCAAGTGTTCTCACATTGCAAGTAGTTTCATGGGTTAACTTGAGCTGAAAGAGAACGCCCTACCTTAAAAATCCATATCCTATCGATTTAGATAGTGATTGATGGCTGCTTGGCAGAGTATTAAACAGCGCGATCGCTAATCCCTAGTCTTATTGTTAGACTTAAACCTTTCGTATTCACAGATACAAAAGACCCTCTCTACTACCACTTAATCTTGCAAACATTCAAGCAAGCAAGTAAGCAAGAAGGGAGCCAATGAAAAACCACTATTCCGTCATCATTGTAGGAGGTGGTCAAGCGGGTCTGTCCATGAGCTATTGCTTAAAGGAGAGAGGTTTTGACCATATTGTTTTTGAAAAAAATAGGATTGGACATTCATGGCGCTCTAAACGTTGGGATTCCTTTTGTTTAGTGACACCCAATTGGCAATGCAAGCTTCCTGGATATCACTACCCAGGCGGTGACCCTAACGGTTTTATGCAAAAGGATGAAATCGTTAAATATATCGAACACTACGCTAAATCATTTGACCCTCCCGTAAAGGAAGGCGTTGAAGTATCAAAAGTTCGGAAGAGCCGTTCTCAGGATGTCTTTGAATTAACGACTTCTATTGGAGACTATACAGCCGATCAAGTCGTAATTGCTGCGGGAAGCTACCACATCCCCAAGATACCAAAAATCGCTGAACGGCTTCCCGAACATATTGTGCAAATTCATTCATCTGAATACAAAAACCCGCAGTCGTTACCTGACAAGAGCGTATTAGTTGTAGGAACCGGACAATCCGGTTGTCAGATTGCTGAGGATTTACACCTTGCAGGTAAACAAGTCTATTTATGTGTAGGAAGTGCCCCGCGATCGCCGCGCAGATATCGTGGGAAAGATGTTGTCGATTGGTTAGATCAAATGGGGTACTACGATTTGTCAATCGACGAACATCCCCAGAAAGAGAAAGCTAGAACCAATACTAATCACTATGTTACGGGTCGCGATGGTGGGCGCGAGATCGATCTGCGACAATTTTCTCTAGAGGGTATGCAACTGTATGGAAGGTTGAAGACTATTAGCAGTAGTCATCTCGAATTTTGGGACGACCTGAAGCAAAATTTGGATCGAGCGGATGTGGTTGCTAATAACATCAAGAAAAGCATTGATGCATTCATTGAAAAAAATCAAATAGACGCACCAACAGAACCGCCATACAAACCTGTTTGGGAGCCAGAGGAAGCAGTGCTAAAGCTTGATTATGAAAAGGCGAATATAGGCGCTGTTGTTTGGTCTACTGGGTATCAGCCCGATTTTAGTTGGATTGAGGTTCCGGTGTTTGATGGCAAGGGTTATCCCGGTCACGATCGCGGTGTAACAGGTGTACAAGGATTGTACTTCTTAGGACTCCCGTGGTTGTATACGTGGGGTTCAGGACGGTTTTCGGGAATTGCACGAGATGCTACTTACTTGGCTGATTACATTACGGCGAGGAAGAAAGTATCGTATTCAAACGCTTGGAGCATCGTCAATGAATATTTGCTTGGCTCGTAATAAGAGGTTCAGATCCCCGACTTCTTAAAGAAGTCGGGGATCTAGTAGGATTCACTACCTATCGATTTAGATAGGTGTTCGATGGCAGTTGGAGAGAGTTTTAGGTATTGCGATCGCTCCCCCTAGTCTTATTGTTAGACCTAAAAGTTTCGTAGTGAAAGATACAAATCGCTTTATCTGCCAACACTTAATCTGGCAGCACAACATAAGTTTGCTAAGTGTTCATCCTTAATCAGCTAGGTGATTTAAGGATTTTAGTAGCTACAAATCAGTCCTAAACCCACCATTAAACGTTCCAATTTTTAACGAATATCAAGGAGAAAATCATGCCTGAAGTAACCACTCCCGCTCATAAAGCTGGTGATTTCTTTGTCGATTATGAAGAGAAAGTTTTCCCGGATGTCAAAGCAGAACCCGGTGAGAAAGCGCTTGTTACATTTCACACCGTTGCGTTTGAAGGGTCAATTGGTCTAGTGAATTTATTGCAAGCAACTCGCTTGCTCCGTAAGGGATTTGAAACTTCGGTTCTGCTGTACGGACCAGGGATAACGCTGGGTATTCAACGAGGCTTTCCCAAAATTGGTGATGAGCCATTCCCCGGTCAGCAAAACTTTAACAACCAGATTAGCAAGTTTATTGCTGAGGGTGGCAAAGTCTATGCTTGTCGCTTTTCTATGCAAGCACTTTATGGTCACGGCGAGCCTTCTCTCATCCCCGGCATCCGCCCAATCAACCCTCTTGATGTGCTGGATTTGATGCTAATGCACCGTAAAGAAGGTGCCTTCATTCTGGATACTTGGACGGTGTAAGAGTTGGTAGGGGGTAGGTGTTAGATGGTAGATTTACAGGCTTTATCAGGAGCAGAATCTACCCAAAATCCTAATCTTTCCCAGCCAGTACTGTAGCTTCTTCCCTAAAACCTATTCCCTGCTACCTACCCCCTAAAACCTACCTCCTACCACCTAATGATGGATTACTCACGTACAGTCCGAGCGGCAGCAGTACAAATCAGCCCGGTTTTGTTCAGTCGAGATGGAACGACTGAGAAGGTGTTGCAAGCGATCGCCTCATCTGCCAAAGAAGGTGCCGAGCTAGTCGTTTTTCCTGAAACCTTCATCCCCTACTATCCCTACTTTTCCTTTGTGCAGCCTCCCGTATTGATGGGCAAGGAACATATGCGGCTTTACGAAGAAGCCGTAACCGTTCCTGGGCCAGTGTCCGATGCTGTGAGTAGAGCGGCTCGTTCTTATGGGATTGTGGTGGTGTTGGGGGTGAATGAGCGAGATAATGGTTCGCTCTACAATACCCAACTCATCTTTGACGCTGATGGTACCTTGCTATTGAAGCGACGCAAGATTACGCCAACCTATCACGAGCGAATGGTTTGGGGGCAGGGAGACGGTTCGGGTTTAAAGGTGTTAGATACGGCAGTCGGCAAGTTGGGAGCATTGGCGTGTTGGGAGCATTACAACCCTTTGGCTCGATTTGCCTTAATGGCGCAGCACGAACAGATTCACTGTGCTCAATTCCCTGGTTCGCTGGTTGGACAGATTTTTACTGACCAGATTGAGGTAACTATCCGCCATCATGCACTCGAATCCGGCTGTTTTGTGGTGAATGCGACGGGTTGGCTGTCTCCAGAACAGGTTGGACAAATTACCTCTGATGAAAAATTGCAGCGAGTGTTGAGTGGTGGCTGCAATACGGCAATTATTGGGCCTGAAGGAAATCACCTGTGTACGCCGATTACAGAAGGTGAGGGAATCGCGATCGCAGATTTGGATTTCTCGTTGATTACCAAACGCAAGCGAATGATGGATTCTGTTGGTCACTATTCTCGCCCCGATTTATTGCAATTGCGGGTCAACTTAGATGCCCAAAACGTGATGGAAGTAGCAGATGGCATTCAGGCAACGGATGAAACAATTGACCCATACCTACAACCTACTCCCTACTCCCTACCACCTACTTCCTAATGGAAACAAAACCCCCCTTACCGCCATTTACCCTTGAAACAGCTCTCATCAAAGTTCAAGCAGCAGAAGATGCGTGGAACACTCGCGATCCACAGAAAGTTGCCTTAGCCTACACAGAGGATTCTCAGTGGCGAAATCGAGCTGAATTTTTTAGTGGACGTGAAGCAATCAGAGCTTTTCTGCAACGTAAGTGGGCTAAAGAGTTAGATTATCGCCTCAAAAAAGAACTTTGGAGCTTCACCGACAACCGCATCTCTGTGCGCTTTGAGTATGAATGGCACGATGATTCTGGCTACTGGTATCGCGCTTATGGCAATGAACAATGGGAGTTTGCCGAGAACGGTTTGATGCAAAGGCGAGAAGCCAGCATTAACGATGTTCCCATTCAAGAGTCTGAAAGAAAGTTTCGATGGGAGCGTAAACCCGCTTTATGAACAAGCAACAGTTAATCGTAGAGCTTCAAACTCATGGACTGAAGCTAGTTGAGCATGAAATTGGAGCAGCAGGACGAAAAGGTGGGGCAGGCCCCTCTGATCACAAAGCTGTAACCGTCGATGGCACAACGGTAATGGTGCCGATTTACAACAGCCCAGCCGCTCAGTCACCTTACACGGCGGCGATTGACAAAACAACCAACCAGATGATACTGCAATTGGATCGAGAAGCGATTGGCTCCACCACGCCAAAGGCGATCGCACCGATTCAGTTTCCCCATCAACCCAAGTTCTACAGCCTAACTACGGCTGACGGCATTTCTTACAGTCAAATTGCTTTGTTGCACAGTCGAGACGTTTTAGCGACAACCGTTCTGCAAACCTGTATGCGTTATAGCGATACAGCAAACTCTTGCCAGTTTTGCGCCATTGGACAATCGCTGGCAGCAGGTAGAACCATTGCCCGGAAAACCCCTGCTCAACTGGCTGAAGTCGCAGAAGCCGCCGTGCGACTGGATAGGGTTAAGCAAATGGTGATGACAACTGGAACACCAAACACAAGCGATCGCGGTGCCGCTTACCTCACCGAATGTGCAAAAGCGATTAAAGCCAGAGTAGACATTCCCATTCAAGCGCAGTGCGAACCGCCTGATGATTTCATCTGGTTCGATCGCATGAAAGCGGCAGGGATTGACAGTTTAGGAATGCATCTAGAAGCGGCTGACCCCCAAGTTCGGGCAAAAATTATGCCGGGTAAAGCAACAGTGCCTGTGGAGTATTACTTTGAGGCGTTTGCAGCAGCAGTCAAGGTCTTCGGTTGGGGACAGGTGAATACCTATTTACTAGCGGGCTTAGGGGATAGTTTAGAGACTTTGTTAGATGTTTGCGATCGCCTGATTCAAATCGGCGTTTATCCCTTCGTTGTACCCTTTGTTCCCATCACAGGAACCCCACTAGCCAATCATCCTGCTCCTAAGAGCGAGTTTATGTTTACCCTCTATGAGCAAGTGGGTGCCATGTTAAAGCAGGCAGGAATGTCATCGGAGGAAATCAAAGCAGGTTGCGCCAAATGTGGTGCTTGCTCTGCTCTTTCCAACTTTGAAACGTAAACCCAAGATCCCTGACTTCTTTAAGAAGTCGGGGATCTGAACAGCCCAAGTTTTTAACTCAATTCGCCATTTCAATGAAGACTTACCAATTCAAACTGGCAACACATTCTCAGGAAATTGCTGCTTACTTTGCGCTTCGTCGCTCCATCTTTGCTGAAGAACAACAACTATTTCAGGGAGATGATGTTGATGAAATTGACAAAATTGCATATCCCATTGTGGCGATTTCCCAAAGGGAAGGCTCCGCGATCGCAACTGACATCAATAAAGTAGTCGGAGTTGTGCGAATCTATGAAGTTGAACCAGGCATCTGGTATGGTGGCAGATTGGGCACGCACCCGGACTATCGCAGAGGCTGGCAAATCGGCAAAGGCTTGATTTACAAAGCGGTCACTACAGCAAATACTTGGGGTTGCAAACAGTTTTTAGCAACGGTGCAATTACAAAATGTGCGCTTTTTCCAACGACTTCACTGGGAGACGATGGAGGAGATCGTAATTTGCGATCGCCCTCATCACCTGATGGAAGCTGACCTCAATTACTATCCCCCTGGAACTGAATCCCGTCCTGTTCTCCCCCTTCAGGCAAGAGAGGCATCCTGATGCTATCCGAGTTAGCAGCGCACTTACGACAATCCCTCGGTATCTTACAAAAGCGAGACATCCAAACCGCAGCACAGGCGCTAGGGCAGAGCGTGGGGTTTAACTCCTCGAATAAAATCCTCTTAGGAGATGACTGTGCGGCGATTCCAGACTTAGATGGTTACCTACTTCTGGCAGCCGAGGGAGTCTGGCCGTTGCTAGTGGAAACCGAACCTTGGTTTGCAGGCTGGTGTGCGGTACTGGTCAATATCTGCGATATCTATGCAATGGGAGGTCGTCCCATTGCCCTGGCTGATACGCTTTGGACTCAGTCCATCAGCGCTAGCAAACCTCTTTGGGACGGGATGAAGGCAGCCGCCCAAACCTACAACGTGCCTATCGTCGGTGGACACACCAACTGTCATAGTCCCTATAATGCTTTGTCTGTCGCTATCCTAGGACGAGCAAAGCGCCTGATTGCTAGCTTCAATGCCCAACCCGGTGATTTGCTACTCGTCGCCACAGACTTCCGGGGCAAACCCCATCCCAAGCATCCGTTCTGGGATGCTGCGACAGCAGCCGATCCACTCCAACTCCGTGAAGACTTAGAACTGTTACCACGACTTGCTGAAGCGGGTCTGTGTGATGCTGGAAAGGATATCAGCATGGGCGGCATTATTGGAACGCTGCTAATGTTGCTGGAAACCTCTGGCTGTGGAGCAATCTTGGATTTGGACAGAGTACCTTGTCCAGATGGTCTACCCTTGGAACGCTGGTTACTCTGCTTTCCCAGCTACGGTTTTCTCTTAAGTGTTCGCCCTGAGAGAGTGGCAACTGTTCAATCCAAATTTCGCCACCGAGACTTAGTCTGTGAGGTTGTCGGGGAGGTTCAACCAACTGATCAACTCATTCTCAAATCTCACGAGGAATCTGTCGTGTTCTGGGATTTATCTCAGCAACGCTTGACTGGGTTCGCAAGGGAGAAGGTGAAACGATGATTGAGAGTATCAAAGCAGTGCCTTGCGTTCCACAACCAACCAAACTCCGCATTGCACTACTTACCTATTCCACCAAACCCAGAGGTAGTGTTATTCATACCCTGGAACTTGCTGAGGCATTGCATTCACTCGGTCATCACGTTTGTGTCTATGCACTGGATAAAGACGGTAAGGGCTTTGATCGCGATTTATCCTGCGAGTACCAAGCTATCGCTGCCCAACCCGCTCCTACAGACATTGATGCTTTAATCAGGCAACGCATTCAAGAATTTGTTGATTATTTAAGCCAGTCTGAACAAACCTATGACTATTACCACGCTCAGGATTGTATTAGTGCCAATGCTTTAGCCATCCTGCGGCAACGTCAGCAAATTCCCTATTTTATTCGTACAGTTCATCATATCGAAGACTTCAGCAGTCCCTATCTCCAGCAGTGTCAAGACCGCTCGATCCGTGAGCCTGACTTATGTTTGTGCGTTAGCGATCGCTGGCAAGCCGAACTTCAGCAACACTACCAAATTCATGCCCCACGGGTGATTAATGGGGTCAATACCCAACGATTTTCACAGATTCTTGATGGTTCTGAATCCATACTCAAGCAGCGATTAGGATTGGACGGTTCACCCATTTACCTAAGCGTAGGCGGGATTGAACCTCGGAAAAACTCTATCAAGTTATTACAGGCATTCGCTGAGGTACTAGCAGACTACCCCCAAGCGCAGTTAGCGATCGCAGGTGGAGCAACCCTATTTGACTATCAGCCCTATCGGGATGAGTTTTTTGCTCTGGCACAGCGTTTAGGAGTGCCAATCGGCAAATCTCTCATTTTACCTGGGGTAATTGCAGAGGCGGAACTATCTGCTCTCTATCGAATAGCTGATGCTTTTGTGTTCCCTTCTGTCAAGGAGGGTTGGGGACTCGTGGTGCTGGAAGCGATCGCATCGGGTATCCCAATCATTACCTCTAACCAATCTCCATTTACCGAATTTCTCTTAGAAACTCAGGCACTTCTGGTTAACCCCGACTCGCCAAATGCGATCGCTCAAGCGATGCGCTCAATTATCCAGCCCGAACTTGCTCATTCCCTGGTGCAGCAGAGTCAATCCATCCTATCTCGCTATACCTGGGAAGCCTCTGCCGAACTGCACCTACACCACTACCAACAACGTCTCACTTACTCCCAATCCTTGAACAACTATGCCTGAAATTCGCTTCCAAATTCAGTGGCCTGATGGTTCCAAAGAAACCTGCTATTCCCCTTCTCTGATTGTCAAAGACTACTTCACGCCTGAGAGTGAGTATGCGATTGAAGACTTTGTGGAGCGATCGCGTACATCACTCAAGATTGCGAGCGATCGCGTCCTTGCCAAATATGGGATGCCGTGTTCATTAGCCTTAGGGCAACTTCAACGTATTGAAGCGACAGCAAACCAATACAGCCATTTTCCTCAACCAAAAGTTCGATTCATCCAATTTCTTGAGTGAAACTGAAACCTTGCCCTACATCATCACCATTAAGCTTATTGAGTTCAGCTCCACTCAGCGCAGCTAAGACAGAGCGCGTTAGGCTAAACTCCAGTAACAACTAACGACTTCTCAAAATTCCATCTTCTAAATAAGCCACTCGGTCAGCTACATCGATAATACGGGGATCATGTGTCACCATCAACACAGTACAGCCCCCTTCTTTTGCCAGATGCCGCAGTAATTCAATCACAGTGTGCCCACTGTGAGAGTCTAGGGCAGCCGTTGGCTCATCTGCCATGATTAGCCGTGGATTACCTGCTAGAGCGCGTGCGATCGCAACTCGCTGTTTCTGTCCTCCAGATAAGTCACCAGGCTTTTGATTCGCTTTTAGACCTAAACCCACCTGTTCTAGCAGAGCATGTGCTTGATATCGTGCGACTTTGCCCCGAATACCTTTGATGTTCAGCACCGCTTCAATGTTCTCCGCTGCTGTCAGGGCTGGAAATAGGTTGAAATCTTGGAAAATAAAGCCGATGTTCTGCCGCCTAAACCGTGCTAGCTTGGTTCGAGACATTTTCGTAATCTCTTCTCCAAGTAGATAAACTTTTCCAGTAGTGGGTGTTAGTAGTCCCGCTAAGATTGACAACAGGGTAGTTTTCCCTGACCCAGATGGCCCCATTAGGAGTTGGATGTCGCCGCTTCTAATTTCCAAGTCAATGCCTTGAAGAACTTGAAAGCGTTGTTGACCTGACTGAAATGCCATCTCTACCCCTTTGGCAAGGATGGATCGCGTTTCAGTATCAGTTAAACCTATGGAGGTAGAATCACCCAGGTTTCGTCTCTTAGTAAACACCATCAAGTTAATTTACAACAGCACTTCTTTTCGAGTGTCAGTAACTACGATTTGAAAGTCAAGAAGGCATGTGCCGCTGTAGTAAATTGTCCATTAGTATCGCACTACTTTCAGTCTACCTATCTACATAAATTAAAAAGCTTGCCGAGTATCAGTGTCTGTCTAAGTTGTGCTACTTGCGTAATCTAGGTGTAGCGTGATTTCTCCAAGATCTGCTTACTGGATTGGCTAAGTTCGACCTTCCGCTAGTACCCAACCTCGACGCATTTGGATAAACTTGGCACAAAACTTTAGTTCTACTATGGTTGAGCGCTCCTCCTCTCAGTTAGCTGCTGCACAGTCTATACTTGTCTCCAAGAGCCAATCTCCTTCTCCTGTAGGTTATGCGGCTCCTGCTTCTATTCAAGGGAGTGAAGCCAAGGAGGATAGGGCTGCACTAACTAAACTAGCTGCGAAAATTCTGCAAGACCCTTTGGCAATGAGGAAACTGAGCGATCGCGTTTTTGAACTCCTGCGGGAAGAGTTACAAATTGAGCGGGAGCGTAACCGAGGATACGGGAGACGACGCTAATGACAAATAGTCAAACCCACGAACTCAATTATGTAACTGCCAATCGTTTTTATGTCGAGATTGGTGGCAGTATCGCTGCATCATTTAGTGAATGTTCGGGCTTGGATGTTCAGCTCGATAAAGAAACCTACTTTGAGGGTGGGGTTAACGATCAACAGCGTATTTTTCTTAAACAAGCTAAATTCAGTGATGTGACGCTCAAGCGTGGCATTACTGATGATGTAATATTCTGGCAGTGGCTGGAGAAATTCCTTAGCCCAGATAAGAAGGAGCGTCGTAACGTAACGATTATCGTCTTCAACCAAGCTGGGGAAACAATGCAGGCTTGGACGCTTGTTGGTGCTGTGCCTGTGGGTTGGAAAACACCGTCTCTCCAGGCAAACTCTAGCACCGTTGCCATTGAGGAATTAACGTTAGCTTACGAAGGTCTAAAGGTTGTTGTGAAACCCAGTGGCGGGAGTGCAACAGCCGGACTTCAGCGCGACTCGTTAGGGTACTTTCCGAGTGGTTGAAACAAGGGATGAAACATTATGGCAGAACCTCTGGATGCACCCCTTGATCGCTCTGAGCCTCTAGGGATTAAAAACCCTTTACTTCCTCCGAGGGCGTTGGGGCAAACGGAGCCTAATTTACAATTTATGCTACCGCTTGGGGCGCGACCTCTCGCCGTCCTTGACCCTTCTATCTTTTTTCCCGAAGGAGGGTCAGAGTATGCTGAAATTGGGCAATCATTTGCCGAGTCACCGTTTTTCGACACCCCTAAGCCGACTTCACAAATAGATCATCAAAGTGAGAGTACAGCAACAGCTTTCTCCCAGAACACGCCAATTCAACGACAAACGGTATCACTTGATTCACCCGCACCATTGCCGTTAGAAAATCAACTGATTAGGGTTCAAGAGCAGCAGGCACAAGTTCAAAGCGTCGATGCTAGTAAACCGACTAGAGTGACAGGTGCAAGTGTAGATTCGCCAATCTTGCCAGATGAGCCAATTGCCAATGAATCTGTCAGTTCTGAGATTGCACCTACAGCAGATTTAGAAGCAAGCATTCAGCGATCGCAACTATCCCCAGAAGAGCTGTCTATACTAGCACAGACAGCCTTAGAGGAGACAAGTCTACCTGGTAATAGGGAGGGTTTTCAAACTTCCCCGTCAGATTTAGATCCCCCCCAGCTCCTTACTAAAGCTCCGGCTTTAAAAAGGGGGGAGAATTCATCCTCTACTGATACAAGCATCCAAACTCAGCTAGTATCATCACAATCAGAAGCAGCACCCTCTTCACCCACCCCGGCTGTAGAAGCATCAACAGGTGCAACGGAGCCAGTCACAGAAGCACTTCAGAAACCTTCAGGGTTAGGGGAAGCTCCTGCTATCTCCACAGAATCAGGAGAACAAACGCAAACGTCTCAACCCGATGTTATCTCGTCGGTTAATGAATCAGCGATCGCATCCACCATTCAGCGGCAAGCTATACCTGAAAAGCCCCAAAGCGATGAACGCAAAGAGGTCGAAGCGGTACCAGCTCAAACCAACTTGCCTCAAGAGGCTGAGAGTAGCACTTTAAGACAGCCTAGCGAGGGAATGATGCCCTTGAGGGAGTCGTCGAGTTATCAACAGCCGAGTCAGCCTCCAATACAGAACATCACTGAATTAGAAGACTCTGCGACTTCCTTGCTCAGTTCAGATGCCCAATTACAGGAAACTCCTCAACCGATTGCACCAATCATCCAAACCTCCCTAACCTCAGCCTCTCCATTGGAACAAGCAGCACAGCCAGAAGTACCTGAGTCATCTACGGCTGAACCCCAAGCTGAGGCGCTAACCGATTTACCAGGACAGGCAACTACTGCAAACGTTTCTTCCTCAACTCCCAACCCACCTGAAACAACAGGTAACCCAACTTTGATAGAGGCAGTTGAGGATGTCCCTACCACTTCACCAGAACTGATAACCTCAACTGAGCAAGAAACGATTCAACCTCGTTTCGAGACAGCATCGCCCCAATCGGAAATTACTGCATCACCGTTGCTTGACTTGCCAAGTGAAGCGGTAACAGAGGTATCTCACCAAGCCGTAGAGTTCTCATCTCCAGAAACTGTTCAACGTACTGCTGAGTCAGTTCAGGAACCTACAAATTCTCAACCTTCACCGACAACTGGTGATGAGGTGGAGAAAGTGCGATCGCATTCTCCCTTAGAACATCCTCTACCCAGTCCGACACCATCTAGTGACGCAGTTCTTCCCAGCACAGTCAAGTCAGATTCTCTCCCATCCGCGCTTGAGCTTTCCACCTCAGCACCTACTCAAAACACGTCACCACCAACCAGCATTCCTACTGGCGAAACAGAGACAATTGTTCAGCCTAAACTAGAATCTGCGTTAGACTCGATGAGTGCAACTCCAACCTCTGTCCCAGAATTAGGCTCACTCCTAGATACTTCAGAGGTTGAGGCAAGGAACTCTCCTCAAATTGAAACTCCTACCCAAGAATCCTCACCCGTTGAATCTCGTACTCCTGTAGAAGAAGCCAACGTTCAACCTCAACTCGAATCTTCCCCTGTACCTCTGGGCAAAGTTGATCACGTCTCATCTACGCTAGAACCTCTCACGGGTGAAGTAGAAAACACTGATGTCACAGATGCACCGCAGCAATTTGACTCATCCAGCTTGACAATAGAACCACAGCTAGGTACTCCTGATTCAGTCTTCGCAGACTCTACCCAGGAAACGCTTAGGGCGAGTCGAGAAAGTGAGATTGCGTCCAACAAATTGCAGCCTGAAAGCGTACAGCGTCAAGGTAGTGAGGAAGTTGCCAACAGTGATGAGTTGTCCCAAACGATGGGGAAATTTGTTGCAGACAATCTTAAAACAGATGAACCCTTACCTACGATTCAACGTTCGCTAGCCGTTTCTGAGCCAGTCCCAACAGAAGCAGAGATATCCGGACAAGAGGTTGCTGAACAAGCGATCGATCCCAATTTAGCATCTGAGCCATCAACTCTAAACCTGCCGTTAGTAGCTAGTGAGCCTACGCTAGATAGTCAAGAAACCACAATCTTTAATAATGAGCAGGCAACGGTAACAGAAGCACTAACCCTTCAACCTCTCTTAGAATCAACTACTGTTCAACGCCAAGTAACAGATACTCCCGCACTAGACCAACCTATAAGCAACCCTCAATCTATTATTCAGGCTAAGGAATCAGACTTTACTGGTTTAAAAGTTACTCCTGAAATTAGCCGAGAACTGTCTTCGCAATCGAGTGCGCTAGGGGAAGGCACCGTGCAAAGAGAAGAAGAAGCGATCGCACCTATCACCGACTCATCCTCTGCTACCCCCTCTGTTTCCCCCTTCACAACTGAGGAAACTCCAATAAGCGTACTACATACGCAGCCAACAGATGGCTTAACTTCAACAGAGCCAAACCTGATTCAGCCATTTCAGCAAACTGCTGCAACCCATCTCAACGAACTGCCCACGCTACCAACTGTCTTGCAGGATCTAAGCGTACTCAACCCCCTTGGCTCAACCCCTCTTATTCAAACCGCTTCCCTTGCAGACATGGCTTCTCCTAATGAACCTGTACCCGTAATTGCCAAAAAACACAGGAACGTTTTTGATAATGCAGAGAGTGGTGTTGAACAATTCCCCACATCTTCGCCTGCCCAAATCTCTTCATCCTCTTTGCCTTCCCAATCTGTCCTCCAAACTGCACCAACCTCATCGAACCTAGGGGCAGTTGCAGATGTCCCGACTGAATGGTCAAGCATTGCAGAATTACTCAACGGCAGTTCCTTTTCAGTTCCCAGTCCCTCCGCTCAAGCTAGTCCTCCATTTCCCGATCTCCAACCGTTTGGATCTACCGAAACAGTCATTCAACCTCAGTTTGAGTCAGCCACGCGCCGAACTAGTGCAGACACCATACCCACTATTCAAACAGACGAGGAGCAGAGCAACGTTACAGAGGTGACATCTGAGACACAAGCCCCCGCAGATGCTTCACCGGAGCAACTCGAAAAGCTAGCACGAGAAATTTATAGCTTAGTCCGCCAGCGATTCAAGATAGAGCAGGAGCGTAGCGGCAACTCCTATTCCGGTCGCTTACCGTGGTGATAGTTCAGTTAATTAGCAAATACATATGACGTTACAAAAAGCAAGACTTGTCGCCGTTGACGGTGGAGAAAACATTGAGTTCATGTTCAACCCGAACCAGTTGGACTTTAGTCGAAGCATCGACATAGAACAGGCACAAGGGGCGCGTACAACAGAAGGGGAGAACAAAACTAGCTTTAAACACCCAAATCCCTATTCCCTCAAAATCAGCAACATCCTCCTCGACACCTACGAATCAGGAAAGAGTGTCCTTGATCATGTAGGGAAGTTCACAAAAGCTGTTGAGTTTTCTCAAGGCGGTCAGGGAAAAGATAAGCGTCCGCCCATTTATCTGTTTACCTGGGGCAAGGAGCGGTATCTCCGATGCTTTGTCAAAACACTCAGCTTCAAACTGACCCTATTCTTACCAGATGGCACACCAGTGCGAGCAGTGCTTGATTTATCGCTAGAGCAAGTTGATTCTCCGACCCCCAGACCGGGTCAAGGGACTACCAATCCTAGCCAGAGTCTACGCGAAGCTTCTGATCGTTCAACCTTCCTTTCACGTTAGCCGTTATCCTTTGAGTCCATCATGGTCAACGCCAACAACAAAGCCACCTACACAGACCAGGTAATTCTAAAAATTGATGGTCAAATTGCTCCAAAAGACCTGATGGAAGATATCCTGCAAATCTATGTCGAGGAGAGTTTACATCGACCTGCAATGTTTACGCTCGTCATTCAAAATCCTTACTTTTCAGGAAAAGTTCAACATTCTGACTCTTCAGACGAGCTAGAGCGACCGTGGGCGCACGAACAGTTATTCGCCATTGGTAAGTCAATTGAAATTGCGTTTAAAGCGAGTACCACGGCATCAGTGGAATTTGAGGAAGAGGTAAAGGGCAGTGTTTTCAAAGGGGAAATTACGAGCTTGGAAACTCACTTTACCTCTGGCTCCCAAGCACCCATGATTATTGGCGGCTATGACATATCCCATCGCCTACACCGAGGGCGGCACAACCGCTCGTTTCAAAATTACACAGATACAGACATTGTTAAAGAGATTGCTCAGGAAGTAGGGATAACTGTCGGCACAATTGATGAGAGTGGAACACCCCATGATTACGTCTTTCAGGAAAACCAAACAAATATGGAATTCTTGCGAGAACGAGCAGCTCGGAATGGCTTTGAGTTGTTTGTACACAATGGTGAACTAAACTTTTGTAAACCGAAAGTGGACGAGACTCTAGAACTCCAATGGTTGACAAATCTGAGCAGTTTCCATGTTCGCGTCAGTAGTGCAGAACAAGTGCAAAGTGTAGAAGTACGCGGATGGGACTATAAGCAGAAACAGACCATTGTTTCGACTAAATCCTCTGCTCAAGTGATGACAAAAACCAAACATGGCAAGGGAAGTAAGACAAGTAAAGCCTTTCAAGGCAAACCTAACGATCCTAAAGTGGTTGTGGTAGACCAGCCAATTTTTACAGCCAAAGAAGCGGATACCCTTGCCCAAGCCCTGTTAGATGAATTAGGGGGAGAATTTGTCCATGCTGATGCCCAAGCCCAAGGCAATCCCAAAATTCAACCTGGGCGGGTTGTGAAACTAAAAAATATGGGGAAGTACGACGGCAAATACTACGTTACAGAAAGCCGTCACATTTTTAGCGAACGCACCTACAAAACAGAATTTAGTGTACGGGGATTGCGTGGAGGCGACCTCCTTGCTACCCTATCCCCACCCACCCACCTCGAACCTGGACAAACGCTCTTAGTGGGGAGAGTCACTAATAATAAAGACCCTGAAGGTTGGGCCAGAGTGCGGGTAAAGTTTCCGACGTTGACCGAGGAACACGAAAGTAATTGGGCGCGGGTCGTGGGTGCAGGTGCTGGTTCAGGTCGGGGGTTTGACTGTCTACCCGAAATTGATGACGAAGTGCTTGTCGCGTTTGAACACGGCGATATCCATCGTCCTTATGTAATTGGCAATGTCTGGAATGGTAAGGATGCCCCGCCTGAAAAGGTCAGTGATTCGGTTGACAATGGTAAGGTGCGTCTGCGTACTATCAAGACCCGTATTGGGCATAGTCTCCAATTTGTGGAGGAGGATAAAGCTAGCAGTAAGCAAGGCATTTACATCAAGACGAAAGAGGGTCACTGGTGTCGCTTGAATGATAGCGAGAAGTTTGTAGAAATCGAAACCAGTGGAGGACATACCCTTCGCCTTGATGATAGGAACAAAACTATTAGCCTAACTTCGACGGGTGACGTTTCTGTCAAGGCGGGACGCACGGGGACTTCTAACAAAATCAGTTTAGCCGCAGGGGAAATCGCTCTTTCTGGTATCCAAGCCATTACGTTGAAAGTGGGAGCCAGTACTATTGAAGTTACCCCAGCAGGCATCAGTATTCAGACAGCCGCGACAATTAATATCCAAGGCGGTGCCGCTACCAATGTGAAGGGGGGCATTGTTCAAGTTGTTGGTGGATTAATTAAGCTCAATTAATGTTGAGTCAGTCTGCTTAGGTTGATTTATAGCAATTCTTGTTGAGAGTGAGGTACATCTAAGTCTCTCGCCAATTCCCAATTCCCAATTCCCCGTTTTAAGGTTTAATTGCTTATGTCTTTCCCTGCCGCACGAGTTGGTGATGTGACTGTCACAGGAGATGCCATTCTTCCGCCTGGTGTCCCTACTGTCCTGATTGGAGGATTACCTGCTGCTTGTGTTGGTGATAAGGTTTCCGGACTTGTCATCAACTACGCTCCTGGGATTATTGCAACAGGGGGGTTTACTGTTTTAATTGGTGGACGACCAGCAGCACGGGTGACGTCTATGGTCAATGGGCTTACTATTGGCCCTTTGGGGGTTCCTGTACCAGTAGCAACAACCATTCTGAAAGGGCAACCGAATGTCTTGATTGGCGATATGGGGGTTGCTGTTCCCCCGCCGCCTGAAGTTCAAGCGCAGTTGACAGCGATGGATGAAGAGGTAAAGCGCAAAAAAGCTGAACTTGAAGAGAAGGAGTCTTAGTTCGCGATCGCACTTTTCTAATCATCTTAGGTAAGGTCACGAGACCGAAAACTTTATAAGCTACGCCACATAGTTTACTTCTTATCCATTGAAGGCTGAGATTTAGCACTGACAACCTTTGGCACCGTCAAGCTGTTGAAATAAACGATGCTAATTGTGAATAAAAACAGCAGGTAAGCTACAGCTTGAACTATATAGATTTGGTCGCGGTAGCCAAATAGTGCTTTGAGTGCTAAACCCGGAAATTTTTCATCCGGCAGGACACTGCTTGTATTCCAAACCATTGGCCCTAGAACGCAAGAGGGGTTTTTAGCAAAGTGTTCATAGTAGAAACACAAGGATTCTGACTGGCGATTCATCTGCGCGAGTGATGCAATGGCTTGGTCGAAATGAGCCAGTACTCCGATTACCAAACCCGCGACAATCAGGATGAGAAAGACACCCATCACCTGAAAAAATCGGCGGATGTTAATCTTGACCCCCCACTTGAACAGGAGAACCCCAATCCCGGCAGCTACCGCTATACCGCTAATCGCACCGATGGCTGGTACAAGTCCTTGTTGAAACTTAGCGATGATAAAGACAACGGTTTCAAAGCCTTCTCGCAAGACGGCAAAGAAAATTAAGCTGAAGATGCCCCAACCCGCACCAGTACCTTGTTGAATGGCCGAGGTGATACTGCCTTCAATTTCAGCTTTGAGCGATCGCGCCTGTTGAGTCATCCAAATCAGCATCCAACTGAGTAAGGCGATCGCAACTATCCCAAAGACTGCCTCTATTAATGGCTCAATTATGGGTGAATACTCTGGGTATGTCGTACTCAAGGCTTGAATACCCCAGCTGAACAGAACACCAACCAACGCACTTGCAACAATCCCTGCTATTACACCTGCATACACCGATGAGTTGAGCTGTTCGGCTTTGGCTTTTTTTAGGCAAGCTAGCACAATCCCCACCACAAGGGCGGCTTCGACCCCTTCTCGCAGGGTAATCACAAAGGTTGGTAAAGCAGCACTAAAATCCATAATTTGTTCTTTGTCCGTTGTCAGCTGTGCGTTTTTCGCCGTTACCTGTGTCAGTTGCCCTCGTTCTCCACTATGCGTAGAGGAAAGTCGAGGGAATCTACTGACGACTGAACTAATAACGAATAACTATTAACTAAAGTCGCGCAACATCTTTTTAATTTCAATGCTGTGCATTTCTTCCTGACCAATTTGGGTACGGGCAAACTCTTCTAGATAAATGCTGGCATTTTCCACGACGCTGAGTAGCTCTTTATACATCTCCAGCGCTTTTTTCTCATGGTTGAGGCTTTCTTCCAGAATGTCCCGCACAGAATGCTTGTAGCTTTCCTCAATTGGAGCAATCCGTTGGCTAGGATGCCCTTCTAACCCGGTGAGAATTTCTCCTACTTGTTGGGCATGGAGTAGGGACTCACTGGCTTGCGCCTTGAAAAAGTCCACAATCGGAATCCGGTTAGGCCCAGTCACCATCAAGGAATAATGGGTGTAACGCACAACCCCAGCAAGTTCAAATTCCATGATGGAGTTCAGTAGGTTGATGGTTTTTTTCAGGTCAAGGTCTTTCATGAGTTCCGAATTTACAACGAGTAGATCTACTCACATTGTGATTAATTTATCTCAAAAACTTTAACAACTAATGGTAGAGATAACGTGTAGAACAGAAAATTTCAGGGCAAACGCCTCAAGGCTATGCAGTTTACCCCGATTCACTTAGTTAACTACTTTCTGGCTGTTCTGCTCAATGGTTTTGATCAATTGAGATACTTCCTCTGGGGGAAGCACGGGTGTTGCAGGGGCTTGCGCTGAGGGCCAGGCTGTTTTTAGCTTATTCATGCTCTGGGCGATCGCTTTTTGGGCTTCTGAATTTTCCTTCGTTAACGAGTCGGAGATGTTGCTGTTCAAGGTATCTGCATAATTTACAAATCCCCGCGAGTCCTGATACTCAATTACCGCAGAAATTTTGTTATCAGCAATTGCCGCACCATATTCAGCTCCAGCCGCATCCAATAACCCATCAATTACCTGTAACACAAACTCAGGGGACTGGCGCTGTTGCTCTGGCAAAACCTGAATCGCTCCATCTATCGCTTGCATGGACTCCTCAAAATTTGTCGCTAGTTTGGCATCCTTAGGATTAGATTTCACCAAATCTTGCAAGCTCATTAACGCTGTTTTAAATTCCGGAACGTTGCGCTCTTGAAATTGCTCTTCGACATCAACGTAGATTTCTTCTACAGGATGCCCAATGTGCGGTTCTGCCTGATCGGGCTTACCCTGATCCAGCAGTTCTTTGGCAACCATCATATGTCCTTTCATCAAGCCCAACTTGGTCATGTAATCGACATCTTTGGCAACGCCAGTTAGAACAACATCCTCAACAGTCACCTGATCTTTAATCTGATCGAACTGCTCTTGAGTAATCACCTTTTTTGATACCAGTTCCTCAGGGCTACCATAGGGGCGACTTGCTTGAATCTTGTTTGATAATGCCGGGACACCTAATGCTGCTTCAAATTTATCTAACTCCGACAGAATCGCCGTGTTAATGTTGATCTTCTCCTCAGCAGCAGTTTTACTCTCAGTCGTAGTAGCTGTAGAACTTGAATCAGGAGCAGGCGAAGAGTTTGAAGCATCACTCGTGCTTGGTGTCTGAGAACAGTTCGTGAGAACAACCAACAAGGCACCAGCAAGAGCGAGAGCAAAAAAACGAAGGATTGCTTTCATATCAATAAGTCAAAATTTCTCATCAAACTTGAAGCGTTCAATTGCTAATTTTTAAGAAAGATTTGCAACAACGTCAAGTAGGACTTATTGTCAAACCATTGAGAATTCTTGTCAACTAGTTGTAAAGAAGAGGGTTGATAAAGTCAGCTTTCGATTACATCAAACAAACCCATGCAGCCAGCCTCTGCGATCGCATCTTGGTGAGGATGGAACATATACTTGCCGGGATAGCGGTAGGCAAATTCCAAAATATGCCGTTCTGCCGTTCCCATTGTGATGACATCTGTTTTCTGTGTCGGTGTAAGGGTCATCCCTGTGGGATAGACATCAAAAAAGTTAGCGTGTAAATGAAAGGTTGCCGCTGCCTCAAACTCAATCAGGTTCAGCACATACAACCGAATCAGCTGATTTTGGTAAATCGCGATCGGGTGCATCATGTAGTAGTCTGGCAACCCATTAAAGGCGTAGAGTTCATTTCGCTGGTCTTCATTCACGTCATATCCCGCCATCACCAGCACCATCTCATCAGCAGGTGGACGCGCTTTAGGGGGGTCAATGATGAACATCCCATACAACCCTTTTGAAATGTGTCGCGTTACCGGGGCAATATGGCAGTGGTATAAGTGAACTCCATAAGGTTCAGCATCAAATTCATAGATCGTTGCTGCACCGTTGCCAACAGGTCGAATGCCATCAACTTCTGCACGATGAATACCGTGAAAGTGCATGGTGTGAGCGTGTCCACCATTATTGAGGAAGATTACCCGAACGCGATCGCCTTCTTTGGCGCGTAGTGTCGGCCCCGGAACACGACCATTGAAGTTCCAAGTCATAAAAGAAACGGCACTATTCAAATCCAACTTGGTCGTTCCAGCAACAATCCGAAATTCCCGAATAGTACGTCCATTCTCTTTTTTCACTGTCCCATAGTCAAAGTCCCGGACAATTGCCATTGGGTTGAACCCCTCAACCACGACCGGAGCCTCATTTGAGAGGGGCGGAATCTTTGCAGGTTGTATTTGTTTTCGGGTCAAAGACGGTAAAGCTAGCGCTGCACCAGCAACACCAGCACCTGCTAGCCCTAACTTAATTAACTGACGGCGCGAGAAGGGCTTGCCTTGCTCAATTAGAGGCAGTTTTGGCATGGACAGTAGCTGTCACTTAAGTTATTGCTAACTATTACTAATTATTCCGAGACTAACTATAGAATTCTCTTAATCTAATTGTCAATTATTCTCAAGTAAGGTCGATTTGGGAGTGGGGTTGGGGATGAGGAACTGGAATCTTATTTAACTTCTTCAGGTTCCTTTGTCTGGGCTTCAATAGCCGATGTCTCAGCCTCTACTACTGGCTTAGGCTCAATGCGTTCAGAGAATCCCCAAAGAAACACTAAGGCAATGGCAGCAATCATCAACCATTCCGGTGGCACAAGTTCGGGTTTAATCGCTCTTACCAAGAGTCGCAAGCCGACAAAGCCAACGGTAATGTAGCCAGCATCCTCAAGATGGGCATATTCCTTGAGCCAGCGGATAAATAACCCCGCCATAAACCGCAGGGTAATAACACCAATCGTGCCACCCGTAACAATGAGCCAAGTTTTGTCAGAAATAGCGATCGCAGTCGTTACACTATCCAAAGAGAATGCTAAGTCGGTTACAGCAATTAGTGGAATCGCTTGCCAGAGTGAAGTAAATCGAGGACCATGATGTTGATTTTCTTCATCTTCCTCAGCACTAAAATGCTGAAAGACTAACCAAAGCAAATAAGCAGCGCCAAGTAGCTCAAACTGCCAGTACTGTACCACCCAAGTCGCTGTGAGAATTAAGGTAATGCGTAAGACGTATGCCGCTACTAAGCCGAAGTTGAGGGCACGATTCTGGAGTTTGCCGTCTTCTAAACCTTGCGCGATCGCAGCTAATGCGATCGCATTATCCGCAGAAAGCACTGCCTCTAGTGCAACAAGAATCAACAGCACTATCGAGGCTTCAATTCCTGCATGAAAAGGGGAGTTAAAAACTTGGTCTAGCATTAAATAACGATTTTAAATAGATAAAGTTGTAAAAGCTCGTCTAGTACGCGATCCTCTAAAATACGCGAAAACTACGGCTACCTTAACTTAGCTTAACCTCTCCTGGGTAGTTTCTGACGAAAAGGCGGAAGACGATCGAGTAGATTGCAAAATTTGAATCGCTAGCTATTTACTGAGAACTGGGGTGTCGGAAATGGCAAAAGGGCAGCAAGTTATTGCTTTCTCAACTCTAAGCTCTGTTGCCCAGCTTCCACTTCCAGACAACCTCCTGATTCCCGTTCTCTAACAGCCAGGAAGCAATTTATATTGCATCTTGTAACAAGATATTTCGCAAATGCTCAATTTGACGCAAATTAATGGGTAATTACCTTTGAAATAAGGAGAAGTTAAATAATGTCATCCATATCAGATGTCCAGGTTTACGTGGCTCTTGTCGTTGCCCTAATTCCCGGTATCATGGCATTCCGGCTAGCGACGGAACTGTACAAGTAGAGTTCCCTTAAAAAAAAGTGACAGAGAGCTTATCAAAGGCAGACAAGAGGCGATTGATGAGTTGGCGCTGAAAGTTCTCTCCCAAATGAGGGCGTTAGCGCAGCAACTAGCATCAGGCAACATCCTTCCCTCAAAGCCCGCAGCTTAAGTTTTCCGGATAATTACAGTAATACGCTGTAAATTATCTGATAACATCGGCGTGCTACTGCCTTTGATAGGCTCTTTGTTCATTTGGCTCTCCGCCATCATCAAGCACAAAGCAGCGAGATCACATCAGGAGCGCATACCTTAACGCTATACTGGAACCCTTCAGCGCTGGCTCTCCCAGCGCGGTAGCCTAACACTGATGAACGCAATTCAACCCCCAAGACCAACTGGACAACCGTTAGAACCTCACCGGAAGGTTCGTCGGACTCAACGCCCTCAGCGTCGTCATTCTTACAGTGCCGTTGCTGGTGAAACGACAGCGAAGTTGGTCGTCAACTTGGTAATTTCAGCCGCCGCGCTCACTGGACTAATTCAGTTGTTGCCCTATCACCTGTCACAGCAAGGAAAGTTGCGAGAAGTCAGTGCGGAAGTGAAGCGCACGGAGACACGAGTCAATAGCTTGCGTACTGACTTCAGCCGTTCTTTTGATCCTGGACAAGCCAAAAGCGTGATGCATGAGCAGAGTTATCGGGTTGACCCAACTCAGCGTCAAATCGTCTGGCAAGATCCCAGTACGAAGGATGACAACTAGTGCAACAAGAGCAGACGTTTTTGACAAGTTCTGAGAAAGCAAGAATGTATAGATTTCAATGGCTTCAAGCAGGCTTGTTTGAGAAGCTTGCTTGAAGGGTTATCGCTTACATATCTGTTGTCTGTTGCATAAAACCTTGATGCAACTTTTCATCAACTTGCTAACAGCTAACAGTTAAATGAATTAAGCACTTAAGGGCTTGAGCAGCTGACTCATCCAGGTTTCAACTTTCCGACGCAGACGGCTAGAACTACCTGAGTGTGATAGCTGACTCAAGGCGCGTTGATAATCAGCGATCGCACAGTTCCAGTCACCACGTAAATGGTAAGTGCGACCTCGTTCGGCGTAAATATAGTCTTCTAAGCATCCCAGAATTAAAGCCATATCAAGGTTTTCTAGCGCCAGATCATAAAGTCCCAATTCACGGAATGTGATACCTTGGTTAATCCAAGTACGAGTATTTCCAGGATTAAGGTCAAGCGCTTGCTCATAGTCGGTGAGCGCTTCTGCAAGTTGTCCAGTCGAGGCGTAATAATTAGCACGATTGTTGTAAGCACTATCCAATTCAGGATTGAGTTCTAGTGCCTTGTTGTAATCAGCCAGTGCTTTGTCGTGTTGACCACTTTGGAAGTAAATCAACCCCCGATTGTTATAGTTGATCGCATCAAAGGGGTTACGCATAATTAACTGGTTAAATAATGCGATCGCTCCACTATAGTCCCCTTGCTTTGCTCTACTGTGGGCAGAGGCGCGTAAGCTTTGATCTGACAGTTGTGGGCTTGTTCTGGGTACCAGTTTGACTGGAGCTAAACGCCTTTGATTTTTGTGTGGCATCCGTGACCACTGTCTATTTTGGTCTTTCCGGCTTACAGAAGTGTCAGCGTTCATATCTTCCTCAACAGTACCTGCGGCCTATCTATATTCAACATTACGGCTTGCAGCACCCTGTTCGTTGGTCTGAGTGTGTCACTTACTAATGCGTCTTCAGGTCAACAACAAACCACTCAAGCTGTCCTTAAATTCGGACGTTCTAAATAGAGACTACAATCCTGCTTTGCTCCTTTCCTGAAACAATATCTCTGGGACATTAAGAATTACTTCCCCCATCAGTAGGGTTCGTAGATTTTGTTTGTGTGTAACTCTTAAGAAATTGGCACAAGAAGATGAACTTCTCAGCCTTAATCACCCAATTGGATGGAGACAAATCTCCAGTCGGTGTACGTTCCTGCTCCGAGCTTGTGGAGATGCTGGTAAAATGCAACCGAAGCCATTGATTTGTCTTGGTTTCTTGCTCGTTAACAAAGAATAATCCTATGGCAGCTGCAACGTCCTTAGATCAGGCTCCTGATGTCTCAACTGATAGCTATCTGGTGGTTGGCTTAGCCACCTGCTTTCTGAAAGAAGATGGTGAAGTTCATGAAGTCAAAGTCATCGAACCCATCCCTTCAGCCGCGCTAGAAGCTATTCTCAAAGGAATTCCTACCTCATATTCATTAGCAGGTGGAACTACTCTCGGTGAGTTGTTCACTAGTGAAACACCCCAGAAACCCTCTGCCTTTCCCACAGAGGCACAGTTTTGTGATGAATTTCCCGCCCGTGCGATCGCGGCAGCACGTACTTACCAAAGTCGTCAGGAAGCGCAATCCCATATTCCTCTTGGCACAACGCGCAATGACTTCAACTACTCTACAGAACGTAAGCGTGTATTGAATCAAACTCGCGTTGTCCGTAAGGAAGACGACGTTAAACAACACGAATATACTCACAAAGTTCTTTAGAGGGCAGTTTACAATGTTAAAACTTTACGGAGGAGCGAGGAGTCGGGCATCTATTGTCCAGTGGTACCTCGAAGAACTAGGAGAACCCTACGAATTTATCTTGCTGGACATGCAATCCGGTGAACATCAGCAACCTGAATTCCTAGAGATTAACCCGATTGGGAAAGTCCCAGCAATTGTAGATGGAGATTTTAAGCTTTGGGAGTCAGGAGCAATTCTGATGTATCTCGCTGATAAGTACGGCAAGCTTCCGGCAGCGTTAGAAGCAAAATCAACAATTATCCAGTGGATCTTGTTCGCTAATGCCACATTGGGACCAGGAATCTTTGTGGAAGCAAATCGAGAACGGGAGATGCCTAAATTGATGATGCCACTCAATCAAATCCTGGAGAAGCAGCCATTCTTGCTAGGAGATGAGTTGAGTGTAGCGGATGTGGCAGTTGGATCAATCTTGGCTTACATACCAATGATGTTGAAGCTTGACTTGAGCGAATACCCGGCTGTTGTAGATTACATCAAGCGTCTCTCAGAACGACCTGCATTTCAAAAGGGGATTGGGGCACGACGGTAGGGGTTGATGATATTAGGGACTGGAGAGATCGAGAAATTAGCTAGAGTAAGCACCCTGTAGACAGGGTTGTCTTTCCTACCCCCTAATCCCCCAGCCCCTAATCCTTTCTACCTAAACCCTACAGCCGCTTGCCAAACGAAGGCTAACAGCAAGAAGAAGACAGGGATAACTGGGAGGATATCTACTAGTGGGTCAAAGATCGCATAGGCTTCAGGCAGTTTCGCCAACAGCAGTGCAGCTTCCATGTTTAAATTACCTTTCCAACACAGTTTTCAGAATTGACATGGATCGTAACATGAACCCGGTCACAGCTGAGCGGAAGTTGGGGTGTCTAACCAATGAGCAAATTCTGTAAAAAAGCGATCGCTTAAAATTGCCGCTCGAATTTGTTGGGTGAAGCGAATCAATTCAGTGACGTTGTGTAAGGAGAGCAATGTATAACCAAGAACTTCCTTGCAGCGCACCAGATGACTCAGGTAAGCGCGGCTAAAGTTCTGGCAGCCATAGCAAGGGCAAGTGGCATCTAAGGGAGTGAAATCTTCACGAAACCGAGCATTTTTTAAGTTCCAACGCTCTCCCTGTACTAAGGCAGCACCGTGACGTCCTAATCGTGTAGGAATCACACAATCGAACAAATCTATCCCAGATGCGATCGCTCGTGCCATTTCCCGATAGGTACCAACCCCCATCAGATAACGCGGTTTATCTATTGGTAGATAAGGTGCAGTAGCTTCAACAATCTGGTGAATGAATTCAGCGGGTTCACCCACGCTAACCCCACCAATGGCATAACCTGGTAAATCTAATGAAACCAAAGATTGAGCTGCATCACGACGCAAATCTAGGTAAACACCGCCCTGTACAATGCCAAACAGTGCTTGGTCAACAGGACGTGCGTGAGCCTCAATGCAGCGCTTTAGCCAGCGATAGGTACGCTCTGTTGCTGCCTCAACTTCTGAGCGTTCAGCAGGGTAAGGAGGGCACTCATCAAACGCCATAATGACATCTGCCCCCAGTGCATTCTGAATCTCAATTGACCGTTCTGGTGTTAAATTGATCATCCGTCCATCACGGGGAGAGCGAAACATCACCCCCTCTTCCGCAATCGTTCGTAGCTGGCTTAAGCTAAATACCTGGAAGCCTCCAGAATCCGTGAGAAGGGGTCCCTGCCAACCCATGAATCGATGCAGTCCACCTGCTTGCTTCACAATGTCTTCTCCTGGTTGCAGGTGGAGATGATAGGTATTCGCCAACACCATCTGTGAGCCTGCGGCTTCTAGTTGTTCCGGTGTTAATGTTTTGACAGTTGCTAGGGTTCCCACAGGCATAAACCTGGGCGTTTCAACCCAGCCATGAGGCGTAGTAAAAACACCAGCACGAGCCTTTGTCTGGCTACAGGATGCCTGACATTGAAATGAAAATGAAGCTTTGTGTTGCTGCAACGCTCTCTATTAAGGTGTAAGCCTAGGTTTCATATTTCTCATCAGCTATCTCAATCTTTTACCTGATCTCAAGCATTAATCCAAACTCAAAGATCCAAAGGGTTGATAGCTTAGAACGGGCACTCGCCTTCGTCGTCGATTTGCACATCCCATTTAGCACTAAGAACTTGTGCCACCATCGTTTCTAGAGCGTCAGCATTAAGTTGCTGGTTAGATTGCTCTTGATAAGGGTTTGATAGGGGAATCAGGCGTAACTGACGATTATCTTGAATGAGATCAAAGTAAGTTTCTTGTTCAGGGGACTGATTTAGCTGCAAATAATCAAAACTTTGAACATTCAGGTAAAGCGCTCGGTTAGCAATTATGGTAGAGCGGTTGGGGTCAGCAAAGACTTCCAGCACACACCCTTCTCCCTCATTTTGCAGCTTACCATCGAGAGTATGAATATAGCGGACGCGACCCAAATCTGTGAGAAGGCGTCCCATGTCTTGCTTGTTGACGATGGTGCCAGTGTCAATGATGCAGGGGGCCGGAAGCTGATGCGGAGGTTGGTGATGACTCATGGGTAAAAGCCGTAGGATGCAATAAGGGCTGACATTTCCATGCGGTAGGTTGATGTAACCGCTTCGTTCAAACCCTACATTTCAATACCGGGTGCTTAGATCATAGCCTCTGCAAAGGTAAAGACAAAGATGAACTAGGCAGGAATGAATACCTCAGAAGGCTACACGGCGCAGGGCTTTTTAGATTTCTACTTGATATTACCTGTGTCGTACAGGTAAGACAATAAGGTATGACAGTAGGGTATGAGACAATAGTATCCTAAGATTCTCCACTGGTCATACGGCAATCTTGTAAATTCTAGACTGGATGTCCCCAATGAAGCGGTTCACATTAAGACGGTTGGGGCAATGGGGTAGCCGATTCTGGGGTTCCTTCTTTGGGGCGATCGCATTTTACACTTGCATTCCAATTCCTATTCGTTGGGCGTTAGAGTTTCGATGGGTTGCCCGTTGGGCACCATTAATTGGATTGTTAATTGGGGCGATACTGGGAATTGTAGATAGTGGGCTACAACAGTTGGGAGTGCCAATACTGACTCGGAGTGCAGTTATTGTGGTTAGCTGGATTGCTCTGACTGGAGGCCTGCACTTGGATGGTGTGATGGACACGGCGGATGGCTTAGCGGTTCAAGACCGACAACGGCGTCTGGAAGTAATGGCAGATAGTGCCACGGGTGCTTTTGGGGCAATGGCAGGAACGGCTATTTTATTATTAAAAACCGCTGCTTTGACCGACTTGGAAACCTATCGTGGTGTGGCGTTGATGGCATCAGCAGGCTGGGGACGCTGGGGGCAAGTCGTTGCGATCGCCTTTTATCCCTATCTCAAACCTACGGGTAAGGGCGCATTTCACAAAGAGGCAATTCGCATACCCCAAGATATTCTCTCAGTAGGATTCTTCTTGCTACTAGGTGTATGCGGCTTACCCTTGTTGTACGGGACCGCTTGGGGGCTATCGCTGAGTATAGTCGTGGGAGGAAGTGCGATCGCACTCCTTACTGGTGCTTACTTTAACCGCAAACTCGGTGGACACACGGGCGACACTTATGGAGCCGTAGTGGAATGGACAGAATCACTATTTCTTTGTCTCCTTACCAGCTTCTTTCACTAAGCTACAGTGCCTTCAATAGATTTTCATTAGCTTTAAGGTTTTTGCCAAACTCTTCTATTGCTTTGCCCCTTATTTAGTGGTCAGGAGCAACAAACCACTGACCACCGACAAAAGACCAGAAATCTAAATAAAATCACCCGAATGTTTAATAGAGTGACACCTCGCCAGCGCTCACCCTAACGGGTAGAGCGCTGGCTTCCTGAAATCACTTTCAAGAGTTCCTGCTTCAATGGGTGGTAGCTAGGCATTGCTGCCCCCGCTCCGTCCCCTCCACAGGCAATTTGTT
>NZ_JACJNU010000013.1:0-14104 GCF_014849525.1 Microcoleus sp. FACHB-SPT15
GCTTTTGATTTGCTGGGCGTGAGTGTATTTTGTACCCAGTAAAGTCGGGGGATTTCTTGCCCTTACTTCAGTCACAGCATGGGTTATGGCGATTTGTCAAAGGGGAACTTCAGTCTAAAGCACAACTAAAGTACAGTAGTACGCGATCGCTTAATAAAAAAATCTAAAATTCAACTTATTGACGAGGAACCGACAAGCTATCCTGACCAAAGGACGCAACTACCTCAAGTTCGCAAACAGGAAGCTCTGGGGTGTAATTGCAGGTATAGGTTGCTAGACGTTCTCCCTGCTGGTTGAAAACTCTGACATCGTACTCATAATCTCTAGCAACCGTGCCGAAATTATTAACAAAGCGATAGCGTCCTAAATAGTCAAGAAGAGTCCAGAGTTGAGCGTTAACGACCATATCTATCCTCTTCTCATCTTGGTACGCTATCCAGTTGTTAATGAGCTTGCCACCAACCACATTGAACTGTTCCTTTGCCCACCAAAGGCTGGGAATTGCGACTTCAGTTGCAGAGATAGTATTTGCCGTGATTAGATCACGTCCTGGAAGTGGGGCATCCAGCTCTAGTAACTCTAATTCCAAAGGTTCCGAAGCAGGCTCTGGTGCTGAGGAGGTTTGAGCCAATGCTAGCTGAGGGATGAAAACTGCCAGGAGACTCAACAGTAGGAGTAATAAAGAACGCTGGCTCCATCTTGAGTGAAGAAGCGGGGTTGACCTCTCCCTGTTTAACCCGTTTTCTCCGCATTCGTTTTTTGTTAACGCAAAGCTCATACTCTTGCCTCAAACTGGTGAAGCACTCCCCGTTGTCGTCTTTACAGTGCTAACTTCCAATTTATGACATGACAGCCCTTTAATTGTTCCGCTTCAGGGAGTAACCAACAAGGGAGGTGGGGAAGTAGGAATGAAGTGCAAATTGCTACAAGTTCGTTCTTCAAACTGCTATCTACGACATATAGACTTCTCTACTCCTGCTCCTCTTCTCCCCCTGCTCCCTTCGGTGACTCTACTTGGCGGGAACTGTCCACCAAGCAAGGGCGTAAGGCTGAGATGCCTCATTTACCTGTTGGCGATACTGAACGCGGATTTTATATCGACCAGCAGTAGGAACAGGGCAGAAAATATGTTCTACGCTATCGACTTCACTGATGGAAGAACAGACACTTTTGTTTGTGCCGTCGTCATCAGCAGGTACTAGATAGAGGTCGAGGTTATTTAAACCGCGATCGCGAAAACTCTCCCCAACATCAAAGGCATTGTTCTTGTTCTTATCGTCTAGATCGACTAGGCGCTCCCAAGCAAGGGTTAAAGACACAAAACTGCCTGCCTTTAAAGGTTGTTCCAAGACATAATCCTGAGAGGCTTTTTCCTCAACCGTTCGATAATCCCAACCCATTGATGGCACCACTGCCTCTGGACTCCATTGACCAGGACTAAACTGCTCATAAGCCCTGAACGCATTAAGATGCCCTGTACCCATCTGGATATCTAAGGGGATTTTTGGGTCTTTGTAGGCATCGGACTCTAACCAGTTGAGGCTATTTTTGCCCAAAACGGTGCGAGTCATTCCCAAGCGCAAGCCATCACCATTGTCTTTGATTTTGTCAGCGGAGTTGAGCAGCACTGCTCTCATCACTTGGTTGCGTCGAGAATCTGTACTCCAGTTTGGCTGCTTAGACTGGAGTTGGCGATCGCCAAATTCCTGAAGCAGTGCTACTGATGCTGTAACATGAGGAGCTGCAAAGCTTGTGCCACTGACCTCAACAATCTTGCCATCCAGTTCATACACAGCAATTTTGCTGCCGGGAGCAGATAGATTAATCGAGCGACGTGGACCAACATTAATTTCACGAGTGATCAAACGTCTGCCAATCCCTACAGGAAGCGCACTCAAGTTAGCAAAGTCTACCTTGCTAAATACTCCGTCTCTCTGCATTGTGTAGGCAACATTAATCCCATTAAAGTTGTCGGTGGGAATCGGAATGCCACCACTGCCTTGATTTCCTGCAACCACGTAAAGGACATCGTGGGTGCGGGCTGACCAATCAATACATTGAGTCAGTAAAGCATTGCCATCAAGCGTGGCTTCTGGTCTAGGATCACGCTGGAGGGGTTCACCAAAGCTAAAGTTAATTGCCCGAACATCTCCACCGTTTTGCAAGGCAATATGTTGGGCAGATAAACACTCTTCGGGTTGCCCACCTTCCACAGGTGAACCGGAGGCAGAGGAATATAAGCGTGCCCCCGGTGCCACTCCCGGTAGGGTTTTGTCGCCACTAATCATCACACTAGCGACCATCGCTGCGTGGGAATCAACATCGGTATTCACTTTCGCTGGTTCATTACGAAAGAATACTCGTTCTAATGCGATCGCAGGATTCCAGGAAACTGACTTGTCAATTCCAAATAGTCCTGGTCTGCCAATTTCGACCTGACCAATCGCAATTTTACGACCAGTTAAGTTGTAGGGGGGTTCGCGGAGTTTTTGGGCATTAATTCCCGTTTCTCCTACAGAAGCGGGTGAAGCCAGTGCTGGGATTGTGAAGCAGGAGGCACTTAAACCCCCAATTATCCATCCGAGTCTCTTTACAGTCTGCCGATGAGCCAAGGAAGCTTCTCCTAAATTGTTATCAGTTATTAGGGGCAGGTGGGTCGAAATCTACGTGTAGTCTTACCCACCTCTAAGTTATATGTACTTAGTTGGGGATCGCAAAGTTAGGGGATTACTAAAGATTTTGTTAAGATATATAGGCACAGAGGACGCAGGAGAGTATCGCCAGTCATGACCCAATCGCAATCTCAGAACCCCATAGTTATTGCCCCTTCTATCCTATCAGCGGATTTTAGCCGACTGGGGGAAGAAATTCAGGCGGTGGATGCCGCTGGTGCTGACTGGATTCACGTTGACGTGATGGATGGTCGCTTTGTCCCGAATATCACGATTGGTCCTCTGATTGTTGAAGCAATTCGTCCCATTACGAAAAAGCCTCTGGATGTCCACTTGATGATTGTGGAACCAGAGAAGTATGTAGAAGATTTCGCGAAAGCAGGAGCTGATATTATTTCTGTTCACTGCGAACATAACGCTTCTCCCCATCTACACCGTACCCTTTGTCAGATTAGAGAGTTGGGTAAGCAAGCGGGTGTAGTGCTGAACCCCTCAACACCGTTGGATTTGATTGAGTATGTGTTAGAAGTCTGTGATTTGGTGCTGATCATGAGCGTCAATCCCGGCTTTGGTGGACAAAGCTTTATCCCAGAGGTATTGCCAAAAATCCGCAAACTGCGTCAGATGTGCGATGAAAAGGGTCTTTCTCCCTGGATTGAAGTCGATGGTGGACTGAAGGGAAATAATACCTGGCAGGTTTTGGAAGCGGGGGCAAATGCGATCGTTGCTGGTTCGGCTGTGTTTAAGGCGAAAGATTACGCAGAAGCGATCGAAGGGATTCGCAACAGCAAGCGTCCTGAGCCAGAGTTAGCAACTGTTTAGAATTACACTTGTTTAAATCTCTTTAACATCAAAAAATAACCTGCTGGAAATTTCACCTTCAACAAGGGTAGACAAAAGCGGGTTATTTTGATGAAGTATTGCCTGATATAGATATGCTTAAAAGCGATCGCGCTGTTGGTCACGCGAACGTTAGGACTAATGTCTGATTGGCTGAAAAGTGAAGCTCTTGTCGAAGAGCAAAGACGCAATATCTGCCCCTCCCCATCAGCGAAAAAGCGATCAATCACCAAACTCCACTGCTAGTATGTGCTGTACCTGTTCCAGCAAAGGCGGTACTTTGTTCTGGATAATATCCCAAAGAATTTCGTTCTCCAGACTAAAGTAGGCGTGAGCTAGTACATCACGTAGTCCAGCAATTTTTCGCCACTCAACCTCTGGGTAGCGATTCCGAATTTCTAAGGGTACGTTTTTGGCAGCTTCCCCAATAATCTGTAGATTTCGCATTACCGCATCAAAAGTACGCTCATCAGCTAGGAAATCCTGAAAGTTCATGCCTTGGGTGTAACGTAGCACCTTAGCGCTGCTGGCAAGAATGTCTTCAATGTAGAGGCGGATACTACGTGACAGGAATAGCCTCCTGTTCTATGGAAAGTCGAATTTGTGGTCTGAGGGCACGCCTACTCACTAAGTCTACCTGTGTTCCAAGGTGGTCTTCTAGGTAGAACTTCAGATCCATGTAGCGGTCAAAAGTTACTAGTCCCTCAAACTCAACTAAGATATCCACATCGCTACCTGGTTTAGCCTCATTCCGTGCCACTGAGCCGAAAATTGCTATTGACTTAAGTCCAAAGCGCTTGAGTGAGTCTTGATGCTGCGCCAGAATGGTCAGTACCTCATCTCGCTGCATGGTTTACCTGTAAAGCCTTGTCTCAAATTTTACATAGGCTTGATGGGAAAATATGAAGCAAAGAAAGCGATCGCATTTTCCCTCACTGTCACGATGAAAGCGCTTCCTCTTCTTATCACTCACTCTTAGGCATGGCTTTTCCCTAACCAACTGCCTTCCACTAACGCTTCTACCTTGCTGAAGTTTGTATGGTATGATGGCTGGCTCACCTGGTAAGGTGGGGACAAAGATTAATTCGCCACAACAAGCTCTTAGGAGACAAGCGTGATAGATGGTAAGCCGATATCTATTGGTTTATTTGCTGGGGCTTTTGGTCTAGACCTTGGCTTGGAAAAAGCAGGCTTCCATACAGTGAGTGTGGTAGAAATAGACCCTGATGCGACAAAGACCATAGCTCTCAACCGACCGCGCCTTCGTGAAAGTGCTGTGCCAAGAGATATACTTCATGTCAGCGCTCATACTCTTCTCGAAGAAGGAGGGCGTTTTTTAGAGCTTGGTAGACCTCTACGTCCCGGTGAGGTAGACCTAGTAACTGGTGGACCGCCCTGTCAGCCTTTTAGTACGGCAGGAAAGCGGATGTCTGTTGGTGACCCTAGGGGGAGCTTGTTTAAGGACTTCATACGCATCGTTCAAGAAGTTCAGCCACGCTTCTTCGTTATGGAAAACGTCAGAGGGCTACTTTCTGCACCAATTCGGCATAGACCTCATAGTAATCGAGGGCTAGATCATCCAGTGCTGGAACTAGATGAGTTGCCTGGTTCAGCACTTCAGGTAGTGTTAGCAGAAATGGAACAGCTTGGGTACACAGTTGCTGCTCCTAGGCTTATAGAGGCGGCTGACTATGGTGTTCCTCAGAATAGAACACGAGTGATATTTATCGCTTCAAGAGATGGTGAATCGGTCAGTTTTCCTGTACCAACTCATGGAAAGAACGGTATTGGTGGACTTCCCAAGTGGTGTACACTCAACGATGCGCTGGAAGAGTTAGTTGATTCAGAACCTGAGTACATTCCTTATGCAGAGAGCCGCCTAAAGTACTTGAGGCTTTTAAAAGGGGGTCAAAACTGGAGATACTTACCCGATAACCTAAAGCAAGAAGCCATGGGAGGTGCTTACAACTCAGGAGGAGGAAAAGTTGGCTTCTATCGTCGGCTGTCTTGGGACAAGCCCTCTCCAACTGTTACGACAAGTCCCCACCAGAAGGCTACAGATATGTGCCACCCGGAAGAACTACGCCCTTTGAGTGTTAGGGAATGTGCAAGGATTCAAACTTTTCCTGATGACTGGGTTTTTTATGGCTCAACTGCTTCCAAATACAGACAGATTGGTAATGCAGTACCAGTATTACTTGGAAAGGCGATTGGTGAACACATCGATAAGTTAATCAAAGGAGAGGAAGTTGAGAAAAAAGAGGACTTCTATCAGCTTCCACTTTTTAACACGCTGAATTATTGTTCTAGCTTTTGATTTTACACTTCTATAACTCTATTTAGGTATCACCTGCATCATTCCAAACATTATCGTGTTCTACATATACAGCAGCAGGATTATCAGTGATGGTTTTTCTGATAAATGAAGAAAAGTCAGGCTCAGATAGTTGTGTACATCCCACCCGTTCATTTAATACATCCCAATAGCAAGCCCCATTACTAGCATTAATCCTATGCCATTTTATAATTGGAGTTCCCTGACGTATCTTGTTACTTGAACTATTTTCAGAATTACTACGGTTCTTAACTTGTAATAAGTCACCGTTCTGGGTACAAAAGTCTACACTTTTCATAGTGTCACCCCAACAGCAATACCATCCGTAGGGTAACAGCCTTTCTGCTAGATATTCTTCTAACAGAAGTCCTAGAATATTTTCGGCTGCCATTGAAAGACGATGAGCCGATTTAATAGCGCTGATTTTTGAGTCATCTAGAGAAGGAAGACGAACTGAAATAATCGTGTCAATAATTTCATCAGGAATAGTACCAATCTTCTTGCTAATTCGCTTTGATGGTCGATTATTGTATCCATTGAAGTACTTCTCTAACCACTTGCTGATATGCGGCTGTGAGAATAAGTCAGCCTGTCCAAAGGTTGAGCATAGTGTAGGAAATCTACAACAGACTGATAATACTGTTTGTACAGCAATATCCCAGGACATACCAGAATCAGCTTTTACTATTCTTTCTGCTTGAGACATTACCAAAGCTGGCTCGAAATCAGGTATTTGTTGATTCATGAATGGCGCTTACTGTTGAGTGACATCCTTTTTGCACTTTTGCGATCGCATCCTCTCCCCCTACTCCCCTTCAGGCGATCGCTTTGGTACTCCAAACTCGTCAGGCAACTCCTCAATGCTTTTGCCAAATACCTTACAGAGTGCCTTCATTTGAGGCACAGTCAACATTGCTGGTGCGCCTCTCTCCCAGCGACTAATAGTTGCTACAGCTACACCAATCCTAGTAGCTAGCTCCTGTTGGGAGAGTCCCGCCTCTTCTCTAAGTTTCTTCAACGGGGACTCGTTGTCCTCTGAGCCAGATTTCTTTTTGACCACAAGCTGTTAATTTAATACTTTGACTTGATACTTTGACTAGTCGATGTATAATAAAGAAGGACACAAGAACAGGCAGGAAATCCGGGAAGCCACCGCTAGGCTAGTTAGGTGCTTTCTTGGATACCCTTTTGGATGCCTGCTGCTTTCTCAGTGTCTTACATAAATAGTCATCACACCACAATCTTGTAGGTGATTCCGCTTTGAGCGCTGAGCGCTTCGCCTATTGGGTTGCCATATTCCTTGCGAAATCTGCGTACATCTCGTGCGCGATCGCATATTTTCCATGTCCATTTACCCAATCGGCAAGCATTCGCTATTGCCAGGAGTGCCTCATGAGCTACAAAACTCAACTGTTTCCGTGGTGCATTATTCGCCCTAAAGCCAACATACAGCAAATTATCGTCGCTCGTTTTCGCCGTCGCAGCGATGCAGAAGCCCACCTTCAAATTCTCCGACAGCTACTGCCAAACGCACCCCACACCATCATCTTTGACATCACACTCGATAATTCCAAGCAAGACAGCGAGGGAGCGAAATAATGAGCATCTTATTCCGACGCATTCAACCCGCTCAGCGATTTCATATCAACCTCCGCTACATCGCCCATGTCTTGAAAATTCCCCTATCTGCGATCGTGCGGGTTGAATGCTGGGCTTATGTTCTATTTGTCCATCGCCGTGATAAAGGCGGTCAATTCATTAGTTACCGTACACTGAACCGTTGGACTAGAACAATTGCTCGGATGATTCAGACAAGCCCTACCTTAGAAGATTTAATGAAACTGGGATATTGGATTAAAGAGGAAGCCGAGACATTCAAGGAAAAATACCCTCCAACTGTGTTGGATTACTGGAGAAAACTCTGGGCAGAACGCCGAGATGAACTCATACCATTTTGCTAGTGCAGCATGGTCCAAATGAGTGACCAGCTAACAACAGAGGCAAAAGTAAAAAATACAAGCCTTTTGACCTTCTGCCTTCTTGCACTAGTTCCTGCAACAAATCAGATTCCTACTCCCTCCTTCGGAAAAAACCCTAGAAGTAATTCCCCGATGGTTGCTCAAAAGTGATGAATATAAGCAACAAGTCATAGTTGCCAAAACTGTAACCAGTAGAAGACCTCTAGCTAGAACGGGTCATCCTAAAAAGTAATTGCATCGGTAAGTGAGGTAGTGTAATGAATCGAAAGATGCTCAGTCGAGTGGGTGTTAGTGTGGCAGCAGGGATTGTTCTAGCAGGTTTACTAGGAGGGGTGATGGTTCAAAAACTTAACGCCTTCAGTGCCTTGTTGAACTCCCAAAAGCCTGAATCACCACGTTTAAATGCACACTTAGCTAATGCAACAGTGGATTCCAAAGTTGTTGCGGCAAATACAAAATTTGGCTTTAAGCTCTATAAAGAAATTCTTAAGCAGGACAGCAACAAGAACGTTTTTGTCTCACCGACTAGTGTTGCGATCGCACTTTCCATGACCTACAACGGGGCTAGTGGCGAAACCCAGCAGGCGATGGCAAAAGCATTGGAATTACAAGGCATAGCCTTACCCACCGTTAACCAAGCTAATAACGCCTTAAAAGCCTCCTTAGAAAATGCTGATCCAGATGTTCAGCTATCAATTGCTAACTCCCTATGGGCAAAGCAAGGCTTTACCTTCAAGCCTGACTTTATCGAGAGGAACAGGCAGTTCTATGGAGCGAAAGTCACAGAACTCGACTTTACTAGCGCTGATGCTCCACGTACTATCAACAACTGGGTTAAAGAAAACACTCGTGGGAAAATAGAGCAGATTATTGAGCAAATCCAACCCGATCATGCTCTCTTCCTAATTAATGCAATTTACTTTAAAGGTAGCTGGACGGACAAATTCAAAAAGAGTCAAACGGCTGATCGTCCTTTCTATCTATCCGATGGGAGCCAGAAGCAACACCCGATGATGTCTCAATCGGGTGAGTACCAATACTACGATAATGACACGTTTCAAGCTATCAGTTTACCTTACGGAAAAGGACGCATGAGTTTGTACGTCTTTTTACCCAAAAAGAATACTAATCTTGAAGCGTTTCAACAACAGCTTACTGCTGAAAACTGGCAAAAATGGATGACTCAATTCGGGATGCAGGAAGGCTCTATCCAACTCCCTCGCTTCAAGTTAGATTACGATATTCAACTCAATACGGCGCTAAAAGCATTAGGGATGGAATCAGCTTTTAGTGACGCAGCAAATTTTTCTAATATGGCTTCTAATCCAGTTGCTATCAATGAAGTTAAACATAAGACTTTCGTAGAAGTGAACGAAGAAGGAACAGAAGCTGCGGCGGCGACTTCTGTCGCCGCTGTTCCTACAATGGCAAGAATTCCAACAGAACCTTTCCAAATGGTTGTTGACCGTCCCTTCTTCTGTGCAATTCGGGACAATCGAACCGGAACAATTTTGTTCATGGGTTCAATTCGAGAGCCAAAGTAATATTGGTTGTTAGTTGTTAGTTGTTAGTTGTTAGTGGTTGGTGCGAAAGGTTCTATTAACCACTAACAATTTCCTCTTGATTGCTCGTAGGGGCGCACCCCAAGAGGGTCCTTGAGTGTATTGCTAACTTGAAAACACGTTAGCGTCAGGTGTTTTGCTGACAATGCCTGACCACTGGACTTTTTTGAGCTTATCGCGGCGATAGGAGAAGAAATGCTCTGGTTCCTGATAAGTGCAGTAAGGTGCGATCGCAACTTGTTCAGAACTAACACCCAGTTGTTCCAGTTGTAGTGCGTTCACTCGCCGTACATCTAGACGCACTCGTCCGGGTTGTGAGTCGTCAAGGATAGGTGGGTTGGGTAGTTGCTGCAAGACATCGAGAATTGCTTCTAGTGTCTCTGCTTTATCTTTTGCGACAATGCTTGCACCCACTTCAGCAGCAACTGTTTCTGATACCTGATAAACCTCACCAGCGATCGCAGGTCCCATAGCAATGCGTATATCTTGGAGGCGGCTACCAGAGTTGAGCAAGCGTGCGATCGCATTTGGCACAATTCGAGAAGCTGTTCCCCGCCAACCTGCGTGTATGGCGGCGACTTGTCCTGTCTTTTCATCCGCAATCAACACAGGCGTACAATCCGCACTACAAACCCAGACGGCTTGCTGAGGTTGCTCAGTCAAGATACCATCAGCAGGTGGTTTTTCTGGCTCCTCTTTCCTCTCCTGACTCGCACGCGCTGCACTTTCAATCTCTGAGGATGTTAGAACTGTATTGCCATGTACCTGTCTCACTCGATACACTTGAGCCTGAGGCTGGAGTGCGTCCACAATTTCTGCGGGAGAGCGCGGGGAAAATGCTGAAGTGAAAAAGCCATGTTCCCAACCTTTAAGAAGACTACAGGTCAGATAGGGCAATTCTTCCCAAGTCTGCCAGCACCAAGTATGCATAAAAGAATCTCGAACAGTTGTTTCAATCACGCTCCCTGTCCTTATAAGAAAGCTGCATTTAAGCCTAGGAATTTATCAATTCCTGGTGAATCTATGCTAACTTAGGCAACGAATTACTTCGAGCGCGTAGTAATGGTATTTAATCAGCAACAGTTTGAGGTAGCTCTATCAGAGGTCGGCAAGCATCTATCTCAACAGGGCATAGGGATGGGGAATTGGGAAAATAGGAGCAGAGATTTAAAACCCGGATACCTTCTGAAAAAAAATCCTTCCCAGCCGCCAGCCCCTAGCCCCCAGCCCCCGGTAGTCATTCCTCCGCGACCTGTTGAAGAGATACCTCTACACTTATTTGACACCCTGCCTTCTACAAACCAAACTCTCTGGGAATTGCTCAACCAAGGAGCAACAGCAGGAAGCATTGTTATTGCCGCTCAGCAAACGGCTGGGCGGGGGCAGTGGGGGCGGCAATGGCAATCTAACGTTGGGGGACTTTACTTATCGCTGGCTTTAGCGACCAATCTTCCTGCCTCGAACAGCGCTCAGCTAACTTTATCTGGTGCTTGGGGAATTGCCACAGCTTTAAGGCATTATGGTATTCCTGTTTTCCTTAAGTGGCCTAATGATTTACTTCTGAAGGGGCGCAAGCTGGGAGGTATTTTGACTGAAACCCGTGTCAGGCAGGGTTGGATTGCTCAAGCTGTTGTTGGTGTCGGGATTAATTGGAGCAATTGTGTGCCTGAATCAGGCATCAATTTGCAAGCTTTTTGTGAAGAAGAGTTAAATGTAGGCGTGACATCTTTGGAAATGCTTGCGGCAATTGTTATACAAGGACTGAATTTTGGATACCAAAGCTTGTCTGAGCAAGGCATGGAAAATCTGCTACCGTCTTACCTGGAGTTACTCGATAGCCAAGGACGGCACATCACAGTGGACGGAAATCTTGGAACTATCGTAGGTGTCACACCCACAGGGGATTTACGAGTCAGCTTAAATTCAACAGAAGCTGCCGTTGGGGAAGTTACAACATCCGCTTCCTTAACAGAAATTTGCCTAAAGCCCGGTACAATCAGTCTTGGCTATTGTCAATAATTCGTTGGGCATAACGGTCAAAGTCGATTGGGTCTGTGACTAAACAAATACGTCCCTGACCGAAATTCACGAGACCTTCCAGATGACTTTTTTAGAGTGAGGAGTAGGAGTCGGAAATGACAAAAGGAACTTCGTCGGGTTGCACCCCTTTAAGCATCTTTTATCGGTGTCCCCGATTGATACAGGGACTGAGTTTTATGAGCAGTCTTGGGCTTTTGAGCAGTGGTCTGGTTATTGCTCAAACAGAAACCGCCTCAGACCCTGTAGCTGCGCCACCACCAGCGGTTGAAGCCCCACCCGTTGTTCACGTTAACGAAGCGGCTCCTCCAGTGCGATCGCGTCCTAGAGAAGTCGCCGCACCTGTAGAAGCCCCGGCACCAGCTTTCAAACCGAAGCCAGTAGCTCCAGAGACAGTTATTGTGCCAGTTGTCCCCGTGCGTAAGCCCACTCCGGCTCCTGCACCTGTAGTAAGAAAACCCGTTCCAATTGCCAGACCACAAATTTCAAGACCAGCACCTGCTGCCACAACACCAAAAAAACCTGTGCTAGCGGCTCCCAACTTATCTTTACCGGACAGGTCAACCATAGCGAAGCCCCCCAGTGTCATCTTCAACCCTGCCCAGACAGAGCAAACCGCTAACAGCCCAGTTGATCCCAGCAATAGCTACATTGATCGCACAGACTACAGTATTGGTGCGACCCAGAGGTATAATGCACCGAATTCCGTTGTCTTAACCGAACGCTCAACAGGCTGTAGCGCTGTCGCGCAAAATGGGCAGCTTTCCAGTGGAGCCTGTGGCGGGATCACACCTCGTCAACAAAAGCCCGGTCAACAAATAGCAGGTCAACAAACACCAGATCTACAAAAACCCAGTCAACAAACAGCGCGTCAAGCCCTCGCCAGTCTGGTTACCCTTCAGGAACCTCAGCTAAACGGAGTAAGAAGGCTCCCAGCCCCTCCTATCAGGGGAATCCAACCTGTCAGAGTCGGACTGTTGAGAGTCAGTGCTAGTGGTGTGCGTCCGACTGGGCAGAAAGCGTATTCCTCCTATTCTGGCGGAAGTTCTAGCGGAGGCGGGACAACACCAACAGGTTTGGCTTACTACAACCTCACCAATCGACCTGTAGGGCGTCCGAGCATCGGAAAATCGAGCTTTATGTTCCCTCTAACAATTCCTGTCTCAATCACCTCGCTATTTGGCTGGCGGCTTCATCCCATTTCCGGTGACTACCGTTTTCATGCGGGGACAGATTTGGGCGCACCTCAAGGTACGCCTGTAATTGCGGCGGCATCTGGAGAGGTGGCAACTGCCGACTTTTTGGGCGGCTATGGACTCACCGTAATTTTGCGGCATGAAAAGGGCACACAGGAAAGCCGCTATGCTCACCTTTCAGAAATCTTTGTTCAAACTGGCGAAGTTGTAGAACAGGGAACTGTGATTGGGCGCGTTGGCAGCACGGGTAATTCTACTGGCCCTCACCTGCACTTTGAATGGCGACACTTAACCACTGATGGTTGGGTAGCCGTTGATGCTGGCGCTCATCTGGAGTATGCTTTGGCTCAATTCATCAATGCTCTACAACTCGCCCAAGGAACCCCACAACGAGGGTTTTAGAAACGGGAAAAGGGAAAAGCTCGCTCAAGAAGAAGTTGATGAGGTGATAAGTGAAAAATTCCCAAGGTTTATGTAGTGTTCGCATTCTTTTTCATCAATTTTTTGGGCAGGCGGGACTCCTACCCCATAAGAAAAAATGACTATGAGTGGGATGGGCCGAAAAGCCCGTCCTAGCTACTGCTCTTCAAGAGGTCTAATCAACTAGGTAAGGCACTCAGCGTTCCACCTGACGCTGGGTGTTTCAGTGTTTCCAAGACCAAAATAATTATCGAGTGTGACAGTTGAAAGGGCGGAATGTGGGTTACAAAATAATCTTTTTTAGATGGCTTTCAAGATGATGGAATCTTACAAATCTCAACCCTTACCTCCACTAGATCCGAACCTAGATGCTACTAACAACCACTACTGGAGTTATCACAATCTTGAGGCACTTTTAAGTTGCAAGAACCCTTTAACCGCCTCAAAGGACGAAGATTTATTCATTGCCGTCCATCAAATCTGTGAACTTGCCTTCAATCAGATGATCGCAGATATGGAGCGCGTGTTAGAAGGTTTAGCTGTTGCTCTAAAAGATGAAGTAGATGCAGTAGTTGGTGATACAAGTGAGGCGTGTTACTTCTTCAAACGCATTCTCCGCCTCTACGAAGTGGTAGTGACAACTATGCCAATTCTTACCACGATGCGAGCCTTTGCCGAGTTTCGTACCACTATTGGCCCAACAAGTGGTTTCCAATCCTTCCAGTTTCGCCATCTAGAGATTATGAGTGGTGTGCCGAAGTACTGGGAAGGTGGCACCAACGATGCAGAGGGTAAACCCCACATTGCCGAAACAGAGTTTGAGCGCCGCTATGGAGATGATATTGCTAAGTGGTTCGAGCAATACCGCAATCACAATCTTGCCTACTACTACGAAACTCTAGTCAAGCGTGCGGCGGGTGACTCTAGAGAACAACAAGTTGCCAATCTACTAGACCTATCCTTAATAGAAAAGCTGTGGGATGATGAAAGAATAATTAAGAATTCCGTGCATCTAGTAATGACAAGTCCTTTGGAAAGAATCGAATCACATCCTCAAGAAGCA
>NZ_JACJNU010000014.1:0-77992 GCF_014849525.1 Microcoleus sp. FACHB-SPT15
CCCTCTTCTGTCACTCTCCGGTTTTTCCTATTATTAATATTTTCTACAAAGGAGTTATATTAGGGAATACAGCGTTTGCCCATCTAATTTTGGCAATTTCCCTACTCTGATCAATTTCTATGAAGGAAAAAGTCTGCGATCGCCTACCATAGGTTAGTTCTAGACTTCAGCAATGGCAAAAGTTTTCGGAGAGTGACAGAAGAGGGATATCTTAAATAAAAATCTTCCTTATCAAAGAATTCAATTGTTAATAAATAGAATCGTATTACAAAACTTGATAAAATTACCCTATCTTCAAGGGTAAACCAGTCAATAAAACTTGAATCAATTCCCCTTGGGGAATGTGAGTTTTACCAACTGGAACAACGGCAAGACCATTAGTTTGAGCGAGGCTAATTAAATTACCAGAGCTGTGGCTACCACCAGCAAGCTGAAATTCGTAAGTCCCAGCCGTGTTAACACCTAGCTGCCCCCACAGGTAAGTCTCACGCTTTCCATCTGATCGTAAATCATGAAGCGATCGCGCTTGTACAAACATAGGACTCCAGTCTTCTTCAGGCAAACCCGAAAGTTTCGCAAGCGCTGGCTGCACAAATCGCCAACAACTCACCATTGCTGAAACAGGGTTTCCTGGTAAACCAAAATACAAGACACTACGCCCTGGCTCTTCTCTATGTAAAGGAGAAGGAAAAGTAGCAACAGTTAGAGGTTTACCTGGTTTAACAGCAACGGAACGGATATGAAGTTCAGCACCAAGTTGAGCCAGGATTTGATCAACATAGTCGTAATCACCAACAGAAACACCTCCAGTCGAGAGAACGATGTCCGCTGAAAAGATTGCTTGTGAAATTGCCTCTTTAAGAGCTTCTGGTTCATCAGGCACAATTCCCAACCGTTGAGGAGTGCCTCCCATTTGCGTGACTAAAGCAGCTAGGGCGTATTGATTTGAGTCTACAATCTGACCCGGTTGCAGAGGTTGGTCAGGTGTTACCAATTCGTCGCCTGTCGATAAAATCGCTACACGCGGACGTCGATAAACAGTTAATTTTGTAGATTGAACGGCTGCTAATACAGCGATTTCCGTAGCACCTAAGCGAATTCCCGGCTTCAGTAGCTGCCCTCCCGCTTCGTAGAAGGCTCCCCGATGACGCACAAAAGCCTGGGGTTCGGGAGCTTCTAAGATAAAGACACTGTTTTCTTCCCGTCGGGTGCGCTCCTGGATTACTACGGTATCCGCTCCCATCGGCATACAAGCACCCGTTAAAATGCGGGATGCCTGACCCGGTTGAATCGACACTTGGGGTTGATACCCAGCTGGTATTTCTTCAACTATTTCTAAAACAACTGGCTCTTCGGTACTACAGGCTTGGACATCTGTATAACGCACGGCGTAGCCATCCATTGCCGAGTTATCCCAGTGAGGAAAATCAAGCTGACTCGTCACTGAAGAGGCAAGAACACGACCTATCGCGCCTGACAAGTCTACAACCTCTGCATCTAACTGTTTGTCAAAAGGTTGTACCAAACCAAGAATAATTGACGAAGCTTCTTCAACTGGCAGCATTGCCATCAATCCAGACTTTTGTTTTACTCACTTACTTAGTTTATAGGGCTTGTTAGCTTAAGAGTTTTAAGGGGGTAGGTTTAAAGGCTTTGCACAAGGAACCCAAAACCCTAATTTTCCTACGTTTTAGTCTGAGTTGCGCCCTACAACCTACGACCTAACACCTTGACACTAATGGTAGTTGTAAGGTCAGGCTAATATGTAAAAAAGCCAGTCCGCCCTTGGTGAATTCCCATGAGTCTCGAACCCATCTACTACCGCTTTCCTAAGGTGCCAATTGAGCGGCGAGTTGCTGCCTTTGGGATTGATTTTGTTGGGGTTTGGTTCGTTAGCGCACTGCTGGGATTAAACGTCGTGTTTCAGGCGATGGTTTTCATCCTACTCTGGCTGGGGATGCGGGTGATTTTAGTATCAAGCAATCAAGGACAGAGTTTGGGGCGCTGGGCATTAGATATAAAAGTTCTGGATACCAAAGGCAAGATTCCTGGACTGTTGACGTTAGCCAAACGGGAAGGAATACTGGGATTTTGTGCTCTACTTGCCATGATTGGTCTGAGTGTTGGTCTAGCTAATGGCATCTCGCTTCTGCTGCTGATTACTCCCTTAGCTGTAGACTGTGGTCTTGCCCTTGGAGATGCTGAAGCTCGGCAAGCATTCCATGACCGTATTGGCAACACGATTGTCATACAGACTCGTCGAGGGTTTTCCCTCGATCTCCGGCTCAAAAAACTATTTACACAGATGAGCCGTCGTATGAAATAATAGAAATTTGTGTTTAATTACGACCAACCATTTGATTTTCTAGAAATAGCACTATGGCAAGCAAGAAAGGTGTCCGCATTATTATCACCTTGGAGTGTACTGAGTGTCGCAGCAATCCCGATAAGCGATCGCCTGGTGTCTCTCGTTATACAACCATGAAGAACCGTCGCAACACGACAGCACGCCTAGAACTGAAGAAGTTCTGCACTCACTGCAACAAGCACACCGCTCATAAAGAAATCAAGTAGTGCCTAATCATTAGTTGTTTGCAATGACCAACAACTAAGCACTCACTAGTGCAAGAAGGCAGAAGGAAAAAAAGCTTGCACAGTATGCTTTTTAACCTTTTTTAACTGGATAGTTATTTCCGCCGTGCTGCACTAGACCAACCAAAAACCAAAAACCAAAAACCAACAACGACTCATGGCTTACTTTCGTAAACGTTTATCCCCCATCAAACCTGAAGACCCCATTGACTACAAAGATGTCGAACTGCTACGCAAGTTTATTACAGAGCGAGGGAAGATTCTGCCACGCCGAATTACAGGGCTAACGGCAAAACAACAACGAGATTTGACTAAATCTATCAAGCGAGCGCGTTTCATGGCTTTGTTACCTTTCGTGAATATAGAAGGGTAAGCCAAAGTTTGTAGAGTAAGGCTTGATCAAAGCAAGAGCGGTGGTGTCAAAGGAATAACAAATTGCGAGTCAATTCAATTCATCTTAGATGAACGTCATTCGTGTTTTGATACTCCGCCCCCTGGCTTTGTTATGGTATTGACACCCGATAGACTGGGTGTGGTTGATAAAAAAAACGCTACCGGGGTTAGCGAAACTGGTGGAAAAGGGAACACTGATTGAATTTCGTCTGCAAGGAGAGCGCCGTCTTGCTGTTGCTGATCGTCCAGAGGGCAAAAAGCACTGGATTGTCATAGATGAACGTGGGCAATCTCATACACTTCATCCTCGGCAAGTTACCTACGAAGTCGCAGGTTGCACTTTTAAACCATCGGAAATTCATAATTTCTTAGAAGAAGTCGAGTCTTATCTCGACCCTTCTAGCTTGGAAGTGGCGTGGGAATTATTGGTCGAAGACGGAGAAGCTGTAACCGATGCCCAAATGGCTCAGCTTTTATTTTCTGACCAAAGTCCACCACTCCGCTATGCGGCACACTGTTTATTGTCTGAAGACAAAATCTACTTCAAACAAAAGGCAGAAAGCTACGAACCCCGTTCCGCTACGATGGTGGCTGAAATTAAACACCAACGCTCAGCGGAAGAAGCGAAGCTGCGGGAGCAACAAGAATTTTCAACCCGTGTACAGCAACGGCTGACGGGTATTCTAGTGGAGTGGCAAGATAGCGATCGCTCTCGCTTCGATGTCTTAGAACGTTTTGTCCTTCATCCAGAAAACGCCTCTCGTGCTGCCCAGGATATTCTGGTAGGATTAGGACGCTCCCAAACCGCCCAAGCCGCCTTTGATTTATTGGTGGATTTGGGTTGGTGGAGTCCCCACGAGAACTTATTTTTGCGGCGTAGTCAAATCCCTATCCAATTTCGTCGAGAGGTGCTTGAAGTGGCGCAGCAATGCCTGGAGTCTCCACCTCCCGATCCGGATGTGGATCGCTTGGATTTAACACACCTGAAGGTCTATACCATTGATGATGAAAGTACCCAAGAAATTGACGACGGTTTAAGTCTAGAAACCTTGGAAGACGGTCGTCAACGCCTTTGGATTCACATTGCCGACCCAACCCGCTTAGTGCAACCAGGGGATGAACTTGACCTGGAAGCCCGACGGCGCAGTACGACACTATATCTCCCCACGGGGATGATCCCGATGTTCCCACCGGAACTGGCAACAGGCCCGATGAGTCTCGTTCAGGGAAGAGTCTGTGCTGCACTAAGTTTCGGTGTTGTCTTGGATGAAACCGGCAATATCCAAGATTATGAAATTCGTGCCAGTCTAATTAAACCGACCTATCGCCTGACCTACGAAGATGTCGATGAGATGTTGCAGCTAGGGGTACGGGCAGAACCAGAAATCGAAGCGATCGCGTCTTGGGCGGTGCGTCGAGAGGAGTGGCGTCGGTCACAAGGCTCAATTAGTATCCATATGCCAGAGGCGGTAATCAAGGTTCACAGTGACGACGAAATCATTATTGATGTTTTAGACGATGCGCGATCGCGTCAGCTAGTAGCAGAAATGATGATTCTTGCTGGAGAAGTGGCAGGGCGCTATGGACAAGAACACCAAATTCCTCTCCCCTTCCGAGGACAGCCCCAACCAGAACTTCCCTCTGAAGAAGAACTAGTACAACTGCCCGCAGGACCTGTGCGCTTTTGTGCCGTGCGTCGGTGTATGCCTCGTAGTGAAATGAGCATTACACCCATACGGCACGCGGGTTTGGCATTAGAAACTTATACTCAAGCCACTTCGCCAATCCGTCGCTACACAGACTTACTAACTCATTTTCAGATCAAAGCTCATCTACGTGGCGACCCCCTGCCCTTTAGCGCTGAACAACTGCAAGAAACGCTACTGAGTGTCACCACAACGGCTTATGAAGCGACATTAGTGGAACGTCAGACTAATCGTTACTGGGGATTAGAATACTTACGGCGTAACGCTGACCAAGTCTGGCAGGTCTTAGTGCTGCGTTGGTTGCGAGAACACGATAACTTGGGGCTGATTCTTTTAGAGGATTTAGGCTTAGAGTTGGTTATGCGTTTCAAGCGTTCGGTCTCACTAGGCGATCGCTTAGAAGTCCAGGTGAGTCACGCTGACCCTCGCCAAGATGTGATTCAGTTTCGAGAACTCGTTGACCAAGAAGCGCAAGCGGCTGCTAGCTAAAAAAGCGATAAGTTTGGAATTAGAAGACGCTAATCCCAGACTTAGGCTCCTTTAAATCCCCATTGCATCCAGTTCATCAGACGAGACAACCCGTCCCCGAAAAGACTGGATGACTGCCTGGAATGCCGTCAGGTCTTCTTCGGGTATATCGATCACAGTTACCATCTTTGCCTCAGCCTCAGATTCATCAAAACGTAAGGATTCAGTATCTGGTAGTGAGGGAATCTCAGAAAAGGGAAGAGCGAGATAAAACCTCGGCAGTCCCTGATTATAAAATGCAACAAAATCCTGCGGTTTCTCAAAAAGGACTGGAACTTTTACGTTCATACTGTTCTAGCTAGCAAATTTTATAAATTATATGGCTGTAGGGCTTTCTTAAGCGGTTCGATAAATGTGTAATATTGTTATCGAATCCTTAGAATAGAAAAATAAGCTGATCTGGATATATATTAATAGTGAAGCCAGCACCAATCGGTTCGGCATACAAGTTCCAGCCTCGCCAGATTGTTTGTTTAGAGCATGAGGATACTTGTTTATACACCGAAGTCATTGAAGTTGTAACATCACGGCAGGTCTGCTGGGTACGTCCTTTGATGCTAGTTATCTCTGAAGCTAATCGTGACGCGCTCACTTCAGCAGAACTACTAACTTTGTACGACTTGCGTCAGGGTGCAGACTTAGTCTGGCCAACAATATTATTCCGCGCTGCTCTAGATACCGAGGTAATTCCACTTTTAGCGAAGCTGGATAACCTAGATGCCAACGGAGTCAGTAGTCCAGATGTTCACAAGCAACTGAGCTTATTTGTTCGCAAGGTTTGGTTAGCCTATAAAGAAACCTTTTAGACTTCCATGAGCAATGCTGAGAACAATAAGGGGTGGAACGCCCGATAAAAGTTGCATTCTCTAATATTTGCTGACAACGCCTTCAGGGTTCTCAACTTGTAATACGGTTTTGAGTTGTTAAACTTCGACTAGAGATTGGGAACTAACTGGATTCGACCAGCGTCCATTTCAGACATTAGCAGTTCAAGTGCCTCGTAATCCACATCTGAGATATGACCCACACGAGTCAGTTCAGAATTTATTGCGTTCTCTATATCAGGAGTTAGTTGCCTAATATAAAGGGCTTTTTCTACCAATTGACGAATAACGTATGTAGTTTTCACTATTCATTGCGTAGAACTCCATACCAAGCCATTTTGCGCGGAATCTCAAGCCTTAAACGTGATCTAAATCTAAATAGCTATGTGATCTAAATCACTTTTTTTAAGAGGAGATTATGTCGGATTTCTTGATTCCTATCTCAATCACGATAGGGAAATCCCTACTTGAGATTGAGAGTGTAATACATTACTTTAAAATATTTCTCGTTTCACTAAGTTCGCGTTTCCTACCCATTAATCAAGGAATTTACATGAATTCTCTTGAGTGCAGTACTCGCTCTGAAGCGAAATTCTTAATGCTTGAAAACGATTGAATGACTGACTTGTAGATAATTTTGTTGCTTGATACAAGAACTCTATTCAACAATTAATTGAAGTAATACATGTAATTCAGTATACTACTACACATTTTTTTACAAACTCTTGGTGAAAACTTTAAGGAAGTAGAGCAACTTGATAAAGATATAGAGAAATCTGCCAAACGGAGTAGTCGTTACGAAGCTTTACAGTTTATTGTCAAAACATTCTCTATCAAGTTTTTTTACTAGTAACCTTGAGGATTTCACTATGGCGCTCACTTTTATGAACTCACAATTGACAGTTATTCAGCCTTCTGGTCATGTCAATGCAGCCAACGCAGTAGAGTTTCAGCAGCAGCTAACAACGGCTGTGTCGTCAGGAGAACGTCCAGTATTGGTTGATATGCACCGTGTTGAGTCTATCGATAGTGCAGGTCTAATGGCGCTAGTTTCTGCTTTTCGGTTAGCTCAAAGTCGAAAGCAGCGCTTTGGTCTATGCTGTCTTGCGCCCTCGATTAGGATTATCTTCGAGCTAACTCAGCTAGATGAGGCATTTGAGATTTTTGAGAGCCGTGATGCCTTTACTGCCACGCTTGAGCAAAAGATTATAGACAAGGCTTTAGAGGATTTAGCTGCATCAAGCTTGAGATCCGGGATGCTTATCGCCTAAACACCTCCCAAAAGACAATGTCGCTTGTCCTTACACATCCACGAGCAACGCAATGCTCCTCACACGAATGCTTGCTACTGTGATATAAGCGAAAACCTTTGCCAATGCTTTTCCCCGGCAATATTAGCAATACTGTCTCTCAATCGCTGGAGAGAGTACCAGCATTGGGGCAGTATCGGGATTCGCTACTGCCTTGAATCAGAGCGATCGCAAGCGTCGCAAAGGCAACACAAAACTCCTCAGGGACGGTGATCGCCCTTGGAAACATCCGGTTAAGATGAATGAGTGCTGCGGGATAACTACACAAAGGCAGCAGGGAAGATTGCCATGGTGTTCACCGTTGAGGAACTACTTAGTAAAGAGATTATTACTCCAGCGCGTTACTTGGGTAACGAGTTAGGCGCAGTACATAAATCCTGGGAATCCGCGCAGGTGCGCTGGGTGTTAACCTACCCAGAAATTTATGAAGTTGGCGCTTCTAATCTGGGGCATATCATCCTTTACAACATTTTGAATGCTCAGCCTAGGCAGTTGTGCGATCGCGCCTATTTACCTGCACCAGACTTAGCCGCGAAACTGCGAGAAACTCAGACACCCCTATTTGCCGTCGAAAATCGGCGCTCATTAACCGACTTCGATATCTTAGGTTTCAGCCTCAGCTACGAATTAGGAGCAACCAACATCCTGGAAATGTTGGACTTGGCAGGAATCCCACTCACCTCCCAAGAACGTGCGACGGGTTCTTACCCCTTAATTTTTGCGGGTGGACAAACAGCCACCTCAAACCCTGAACCCTACGCTGACTTTTTTGACTTTATTGCCTTAGGGGATGGAGAGGAACTGCTGCCAGAAATTGGCTTAGTACTAGAGGACGGAAAGGCAGCCAATTTAACTAAAGAAGAACTACTGCTAGATTTAGCACAAATTCCGGGCGTGTATGTTCCGCAGTTCTACGATATGGCACCCGACGGCTCAGTTCATCCCAACCGTCCGGATGTTCCGAAGCGGATTTTGCGACGAGTTGCTACACCGATGCCAGCGTACTCGATTGGGCTGGTTCCCTATGTCGAAACCGTACACAACCGATTAACCATTGAAATCCGCCGTGGCTGTACTCGTGGTTGTCGCTTCTGTCAGCCAGGGATGCTAACTCGTCCTGCACGAGATGTGGAACCGGAGAAAGTGGTAGAGGCGATTGAGCAGGGCATGAGAGCAACGGGATATAACGAATTCTCCTTATTGTCTCTTAGCTGCTCTGACTACCTTGCCCTGCCAGCCGTTGGGATGGAAATCAAGAATCGGCTCAAAGATGAAAATATTTCCCTTTCCCTACCCAGTCAACGGGTAGATCGATTTGATGAAAATATTGCGAATATCCTTGGTGGTACACGGCAGGGAGGATTGACATTTGCCCCGGAAGCAGGAACGCAGCGAATGCGGGACATTGTGAATAAAGGCTTAACCAATGAAGAACTACTCAGAGGAGTGAAAACTGCCGTTGAGCAGGGCTGGGATAAAATTAAGCTCTACTTCATGATTGGCTTGCCTGGAGAGACGGATGTCGATGTCCTAGGGATTGCGGAGACAGTGCGTTGGTTAAAGCAGGAATGCTACACGCAGGGGAGACGGCACCTTAACTTTAATCTGACGATTTCCAACTTTACGCCCAAGCCCCATACCCCGTTTCAATGGCACTCGGTTTCAACGACTGAGTTTCAGCGTAAGCAAGCTTTGCTCCGTAATGAGTTTCGTCGGATAAAGGGTGTCAAAGTGAATTTCACTGATGTCCGAATTTCGGCAATGGAAGACTTTATTGGGCGAGGTGATAGGCGCTTGTCTTCTGTGCTGCGTCGGGCTTGGGAACTGGGTGCAGGAATGGATTCTTGGTTTGATAGTTTAGAGCGTGCGTTTGCGGCTTGGGAAAAAGCGATCGCAGAATCTGGACTTACCTGGAAATATCGGCAAGTCGAAAATGGCGAATGGAATGTATTTCAGCCGTTAGCTGACAGCCATCAGCCGTCAGAATCCACAAACTCTACTCCCCAACCCTCAGACTCTAATTCCCTTGATGCTTCCCTGCCTTGGGATCACATTGATACCGGGATAGATAAGAACTGGCTGATAGCTGACTTACAACGCGCCTTAGAAGCGGCTACAGTACCCGATTGTTCTTTTGAAGGCTGTTCTCACTGTGGCATTTGTGGCACTGACTTTGGTCACAATGTCGTCATTGCACCACCACCGATCCCTGAATTTGCAGGGCACTTTAAGCCAAATCAAGAAAAAGTTCAGCGGTTGCGGGTTTGGTTTGGCAAACACGGCGAAATGGCTTTGGTGAGTCATTTAGATTTAGTCCGACTGTATGACAGGACTGTAAGACGAGCGTCACTGCCAATTGCTTATACTGGAGGTTTTCATCCCAATCCCCGGATTATGATTGCTAATGCTTTACCGTTGGGTGCCACCAGCGACGGTGAGATTGTGGATTTTGAACTTACCCAAGCTATGGATGTTGAGCAGTTCAAAGAACGCCTAGCTTCCCAACTACCCAAAGATGTTCCCGTGTATCGGGTTGAGGAGGTTAGTCTAACGGCTCCTGCTGCGACGCAAGTGTTAGAACGGGCGGAGTATTGTATTACAGTTGCGGCAACTCAAGGCACGTCTCTTCAACAATTGCAAGATTGGATAGAAGCGATTAAGCGTCAAGAGGCAATTTGGTGGGAGAAAACAACGAAATCTAGGAAGAAACAGCAAGTAAATTTACGCGATCGCCTTTTTGAGTTAGAACTAGTTGAATCAGACAAACCCGAAGCATACCCAACCGAGTCAGCCGTTGTCCGCTATGTCGGTAGCTGTCGCAATGATGGAACGCTCCTACGACCAGAGCATTTAGTCTATATGCTGGAGCAAGTCAGCCAACAAGAGTGGGAGCTACTACACAGTCATCGGCAACAGTTGATTTTAGCTAACGTTTAGTTTTTAAGACAAACGCGGACGCAATCCGTAATGCCGATACTGCCAATAATCCTGCAAGATTTTGTCATGGTCAAAGCACAAGTTAGCGGGGACATCCCAAGCCTGAAAAACTCCTATTGTTTTAGCATCATCAGCGGCTTGGGGTTCACCTTTTGCTGTTGCTAGAAATACAACACTAAGAGTATGTTTGCGAGGGTCGCGGTTAGGGTCTGAATACACCTGAAACTGTTCTATTAGCTCAACCTGTAAGCTGACTTCCTCTGCCGCCTCCCGTATAGCCGCTGTTTCTACTGACTCGCCATAATCCACAAAACCACCAGGAATTGCCCAGCCAAACGGTTCATTTTTGCGTTCAATCAAAATGATTGGACGATGGGGTCGATCAATTAATTCAATGATGATATCGACGGTAGGAACAGGATTTCGGTAGTCCATAACATTTAGCAATCAGCAGTCAGTTTGTAGTTTCTAGATCTATCCAAGAAATTGATGAAATAAATGATGTACTGATTGAAGGCTTAAATCGCTTCCACCCTACTCCAATTAGTTTTATCCTTTCTTCTGGACAAATAAACTTGAAGACTTGTATCTGAGGCTGATAGCTGATAGCTGACAGCTTTTCCCAATCACAAGTTAGTGTAATTTATCACAATGCTGGTCTTAGCATAGGGCTGTTGCTACGACCAAATTTAGTGCTAGCTAGGGTTTACGATTTCTGCAACTACCTCGCTTGAGATTGATGTTCCGCCGTCTGTACCGTGATAATGTCGTAAGATTTGCTCCCTATACATATTGTCTATGGCGTTTCCCAGATCGAGTGGCATTTTACTGCATCCTACTTCTCTTCCCAGTCGTTTTGGTATTGGTGAGTTGGGATCGGAAGCCTACCGCTTCATTGATTTCTTGGTTGAAAGTTCTCAACAGCTTTGGCAGGTATTACCACTAGGACCAACTGGCTATGGCAATTCTCCTTATGCCTCCTTTTCAGCTATGGCAGGAAACCCGCTACTGGTTAGCCTGGAACAGTTGCAAGAGCAAGGAATACTCACGGAAGAAGACTTTGCCGCATTACCAGAGTTTCCGGTTGACCATGTGGATTTTGACCAAGTGATCAAAACCAAAACATCTCTGCTTCGGAAAGCCTACGAAACCTTTAAAACCAAAGCAACTCTGGTGCAGCAAAAGGAATTTACGGCGTTTTGTGAACTCAAGGCGTATTGGTTGGATGACTATGCCTCATTTATGGCGCTCCGGGAAGCGCATGGAGGGGCAAGTTGGTTCACCTGGGAGCGGGAGCTTGTCAAGAGGCAACCTGAGGCGTTAGAGCATTGGAAAAAGCAGCTAGACGGTGAGATTTACTTCCACAAGTTCTTGCAATTTGAGTTTTTCCGCCAGTGGTCAAAGTTAAAGCAGTATGCCAATTCCCAAGGCATTGAGATCATTGGCGATATTCCCATTTATGTTGCTCATGACAGTGCTGATGTCTGGGCACATCCCGAAATATTTACCCTGGATCAAGAAACGGGTGAAGCCATACTGATGGCGGGTGTTCCCCCTGATTACTTTAGCGAAACAGGTCAACTGTGGGGTAATCCGCTCTATAACTGGGAACGCTTGCAGCATGATAATTTTGGCTGGTGGGTGCAGCGCTTTGAGTCCCTGCTAGATTATGTAGATATTATTCGGATTGACCACTTCCGGGCATTTGAAGCTTACTGGGCCGTTGATCGGGGTGAAACCACTGCCATAAATGGGCGCTGGATAGAGGCACCAGGTGTTGCCTTTTTTCAGAACCTTAAGGATGAGTTGGGTGAACTGCCAATTATGGCGGAAGACTTGGGAATTATCACACCAGAGGTGGAAGCACTACGCGATCGCTTCGACTTTCCTGGTATGAAAATTTTACACTTTGCCTTTGGTGGGGATTCCAGTAATCCGTATTTGCCCTTTATCTACCCGCGCAACTGTGTGGCTTATACGGGTACCCATGACAATAACACTACTGTAGGCTGGTTTAATCAGCTTTCAGGTGGGGAAAAAGACAGCTTGCTGCGGTATTTAGGTTGTACTAGTTCAGATGGCATCCACTGGGATCTCATTCGGCTAGCCTTGGGTTCTGTAGCGAATCAGGCAATTATCCCACTTCAGGATGTGTTGGGATTAGATGCTGAGGCTCGAATGAATTTCCCTAGCCAAGCGGAAGGGAACTGGGGGTGGCGCTACCCTTCCGGTGCAATCACCGAGGAAATACGCGATCGCCTTAAGACTATGACCCATACTTTCGGTCGTGCCCCACGTAGGTAACAGGAGGGAGTTGTTAGTTTCTAGTTGTTCTTGAAATTACCAACAACTAAAAGCTAACAACCTTCTTATAGGCTGGAGTTTGCAGCGAATGTTACTTCCTGAACTTCGCCAGGTGCGCCCAATTGTTTAACCGATTCGTTATTAAACTCAACCAGAACGCCTCCGGCGTTACCCGCTCGAACAATCAGTTTTTGATTAGCAACCCAAGTGCGTTGTGTTCCTTCAGGTAAGACACCTTCAAACTCCGTCTTCCCATCTGCCACGACTCGAATCCAGGATTGAGCCTTGAGGGTAATACCCACTTGTACTGACTTTCCTTCTTCAATTGACTGCGTTACTTTAGCCAGTTTGAGAGTTTCTGTGTCTGTATTCTGTTGTGGCTTTGTTGGTTGCGAGTTGCTGGGTATAGGTAACTGTTGAGCTTGCTGTGCAGAACGATTAACCAATAGCGATAAGCTACTCACTGCTCCAATCACCAAACAGATATAGAGCAAGTAAAGGTGAATCGGTCGCAGTTGCGCTGCCGGCAAATGCCGCCAAGTAGGCTTAATAAATTGTATAGCCGACCCTATTGGAAAAGTGCTAGCAAACTCTGCCCCATTTAGACCTAACGCATCCGCAAAGCGTTTGATAAAGCCTTTGATATATACAGGTTCTGGCAACTGATCGAGCCGACCTTCTTCAATTGCATTCAATAACCGTGCCTGAATCCGAGTTCGAGCCGCAACTTCCTCTAAGGGGAGGGACTGTTCAGTCCGGAACTGGCGCAGACGCGATCCCAGTTCTTTGAGCTTCTCGATTTGTTCTTGCTGAAAATGGAGTTTATTCTCCTTCATAGACTGTACTCCTTGATATCTGCTGGCACGTTTACTGATGTTAGGTGGACTCGGTTGTGGAGGAAACGAATTTCAAACTCTTTCAGGGGACGGTAGTGACCGCTGGGTAGTACCGATTCCCCCTTAGGTTGTAATTGAATCGGACCAATCGCAGTGCGGTGCAGATGAATCACTGGATAGCTTAGCAGTTCGGCGACACGACGAATCTGACGATTTCTCCCTTCTGTTAAAACAATCTCCAAAAGTGTTTCCTCTCTCCCACGCTTAAGTAGCCGGACTTGAGCAGGCAAGGTTTTTTTTCCCGACAGATCGACACCCTCACGCCAAAGTTTTAGTACTGATTCAGGCGGATGACCCTGCACCCAAACATAATAAGTCTTAGGAACGTGATGACGAGGATGGGTGAGATGAAACGTTAAGGCTCCGTCATTGGTTAGTAGTAGAGCACCTGTAGAATCTGCATCCAAGCGTCCTACAGGATGAATACCCTGTCCTCTGGAGAGGGTAGGCGGCAGTAAATCAAGAACAGTAGCACGATGAGCAGAATCACGACAAGTGGACACAATTCCAAGGGGTTTATTTAGTAAAAGATAGAGGGGTTGAGGGCGATCGCTTGGTGCTACAGGTTTGCCATCAACTTCGATCAGATCTATTTCTGGATTAGCTTTTTGTCCCAGATGCGCCACAGTATGATTCAGCCGAACTCGTCCCGCCAAGATCATCTTCTCAGCTTCACGCCGTGAGGCAATACCCCACTGTGAAAGAACTTTTTGTACTCTTTCTTCCATGATTCGACTACTGTGTGAGCGTTTTCATCTAGAGACAGGTGAGTTAGCAATAAACTACTTTATCCTCTGGGGCACCCTTCCAGGAAGCGGAGCGCTTGCGCCTAACACTGACCTGGATTGACTATGTACAAATATTACAAGAATGTGGATAATTGCAAGTGTTTCGCTTATGGGTAAGAAAACAATTGACCTCGGAGGCATTATACCTAGGGATCTAAGCATGATTACATATAGTTTTCTGAGGTTAATTTGTGAGTGAAACTCCAAAAGCCTCGAAGTCCAAAAAAAGCCGAGTCATCAGTACCGTATTGTCACCAGCACTACAGCTATGGTTGCGATCGCAAGTTGAGCAGATTGAAACCTTGCAGTTCAAGCTGATAGGGGGCGATCGCCAAATCCTGAGCGGTCATATCCCGACAGTCACCGTTACCGCAAACCATGCCGTCTATCAAGGACTGCATCTTAGCAAAATTCAGCTAGAAGGTACTGATATTCGCGTCAACCTCGGTCAAGTTATTAAGGGAAAGCCGCTACAACTTTTAGCCCCTGTGCCAGTCGTTGGTCAGCTACTACTCCAGCAAGCCGATCTCCAAGCATCGCTACAGGCACCATTATTATCGAAGGCATTGACTGAATTACTAGATACACTGCTCAAATCCGATGAAACAACTAATTTAGTTGACTACATAAGATCTAAAAAAGTCACCTGGCAACAGGTTGATATTGATGCTGAGCAACTCACCCTAAGAGGTAATTTAGCAGATGCAGATCTTCGGACAGCACAAGTCGTCATTCGTGCTGGTCTTCAGCTAGTCACGCCCAGTGTACTACAACTGAATCCCCTCCAAATTCAAATCGAACCTGTGTTGCCAGCAAAAAACTTCGCTGCCTTTGAGATAGATTTAGGTCGAGACGTTGAACTCCAAGAACTTACTCTATCGTCTGAACAGCTAATCTGTAGCGGACGCTTGAACGTTATCCCTTAATGCTAGGTGTACCTACCTCTAGAAGCTGATTACAAGCCCTGAAACTTTCAGGAGACTTGCTAATGTCAATGGTTTTGACTCACTGGGTCTGATAAGTTGATTAAATAGTAGATATTCAATACGTCTTGGCATCGAGTCTCGGATTTGACTCCTCAACAATTCACGATGTCACGAGAAAAGTGGGTGGGATAAACATTATGTCGTTAGTTGTCCAGAAATACGGTGGTACCTCTGTTGGGTCAGTAGAACGCATTCAATCTGTTGCTCAACGTGTTATGAAAACAGCAACTTTGGGGAATTCCCTAGTTGTTGTCGTTTCCGCAATGGGTAAGACTACCGATAGTTTGGTGAAACTAGCGAATGCGATCTCGACGAATCCCAGCCGCCGAGAAATGGATATGCTGCTTTCTACAGGGGAGCAAGTCTCTATTGCTTTGTTGTGCATGGCTTTACAGGAGTTGGGGCAGCCAGCGATTTCCTTAACGGGCGCTCAAGTAGGAATTGTCACAGAAGCACACCATAGCCGCGCTCGGATTCTCAAAATTAAAACGGAGCGGATTGAACAGCATCTGAACGAGGGTAAGGTGGTTGTTGTCGCGGGGTTTCAGGGCATCAGTAGCACCGATGCTTTGGAAATTACCACACTCGGTCGTGGGGGTTCAGATACTTCAGCCGTAGCCTTGGCAGCATCATTAAAGGCGAGTCGATGTGAAATTTATACCGATGTTCCGGGGATTTTGACCGCTGACCCTCGAATTGTACCGGATGCTCAGTTGATGGACGAGATTACAGCCGATGAGATGCTGGAGCTAGCTAGCTTGGGGGCGAAGGTGCTACATCCCCGTGCTGTGGAAATTGCGCGGAATTATGGTGTTCCTTTGGTCGTGTTATCGAGTTGGACAGATGACCCTGGTACAAAGGTAATTTCCCCAATGCCTCAACCGCGTCCACTGGAAGGGTTGGAGATTGCTCGACCTGTCGATGCGGTGGAATTTGATACAGATCAGGCGAAAGTGGCGCTTTTGCGAGTGCCTGATTGTCCGGGTGTGGCGGCAAGGTTGTTTGGTGAGATTGCCCGTCAAGATTTGGATATAGATTTGATTATTCAGTCAATCCATGAGAGCAATACGAACGATATTGCCTTTACAGTGAGCAACGGCATTCTCAATCGAGCCGAAGCCGTAGCACAAGCGATCGCACCTGCCCTACGCACCCAATCTGCCGATCCCGAAGAAGCTGAGGTAATGGTTGCTCGTGGGATCGCAAAAGTGTCGATCGCAGGTGCTGGGATGATTGGACGTCCTGGCATTGCAGCGCAGATGTTCGTCACTTTGGCAAGTGCGGGCGTTAATATTCAGATGATTTCTACCTCAGAGGTCAAAGTTAGCTGTGTAATTGATATCAAAGATTGCGATCGCGCAATCACAGCACTCTGCCAAACCTTCAACATCAATAGTTCCCCACTCCAACTCCCAAAAGCAACTGAATCACCTCTCCCTACTCACCCCTCCCCTGTACGCGGTGTTGCGCTCGACCTCAATCAAGCCCGTTTAGCAATTCGCTATGTACCTGACCGTCCTGGCAGGGCAGCCCGTTTGTTCGGACACCTAGCCGAGCAAAACATCAGTGTAGATATGATCATCCAGTCCCAACGCTGCCGTGTAATTGACGGTGTTCCTACCCGCGACCTTGCCTTCACGGTGTCACAAGCAGACGCGGAAGCCGCCCGGTTGGCATTAAAACAAGCTTCTCCTGATCTAGGGTGTGGAGAGATTCTTCTCGATACAGACATTGCTAAAGTCAGTATTGTTGGGGCAGGAATGGTCAGACAGCCCGGAGTTGCCGCACGGATGTTTGAAGCACTAGCTCAACATCAAATCAACATTCAAATGATTACCACCTCGGAAATCAAAATTAGCTGTGTTGTCGCCCAAGAGCAGGGTGTTATTGCCTTACAAGCGATTCATAATGCCTTTGGTCTTGCCGGAAGCAAGAAAGTCCAAGTTTCTGCGTAGCTGTCAGGGAAAGTCAAAAAAGGTTCAAGATAGCTGACGGCTTTCTGCTATATCTCACCAAAGTGTATTTAGTCCTAAGCCCTGCAAACTGTTTACACCAGCAGCATCGGTGAGATTATATTGCAGAGGGGTTACGGTGATGTAGCGATCGCGAATTGCCTGAACATCTGTGGGGATATCTTTGGGAAGGTGGAGATGGTCGGGTTGTTCGACATCTTCGAGGGCTTCTCCAGCTAACCAGTAATAAATTTTGCCCCGTGGATCAACCCGTTTCTCAAAGGTATCGATATAGCGACGAAGCCCTTGACGAGTGATTTTGACACCAGCAATTTCTTCTGGTTTCACGGGCGGTACATTCACATTGAGTAACATCAATTCTGGTAGCGGTTGCTTAGAGAACTGAGTAACCAGGGTTTTGGCAAACCTCGCAGCCGCCTCAAACTCCCTTGAAGTATAGCTCGCCAAACTAAAGGCAACGCTAGGAATCCCTTCAATCACTCCTTCCATTGCGGCTGAAACCGTGCCGGAGTAGAGGATATCTGTACCAAGGTTAGAGCCGTGGTTGATGCCAGAAAGAACCAAATCCGGAAAGCTGTCCATTAATGCTCCAAGGGCAAGCTTCACACAGTCTGAGGGGGTTCCTGAACACGACCAAGCTCTAACGGTAGGATGAAAAATTGTCTCAATTTTTTCCGCACGGATGGGGTCGTGGAGCGTTAAACCGTGACCTGTGGCTGAGCGCTCCCGGTCTGGACAAACGACAGTAATCTCATGACCCGCTTCGGCAAGCGTATCGGCAAGAGCGCGAATACCGAGTGCGAAGATACCATCGTCGTTGCTGATTAACAATTTCATTAAATAGTGATGCGGCAATCATGAAAGTAGTTGTTCGATTTTAGCTTGACAGTTGGGGTGACATAGAACAAGGGGCAGACCAAACCTTCCAGGCGCATCAGTCTGGAAGCAGGGGAAGAGTTTTTAGGGTGGGTTATTTTTGCCGAACTGGTCTAGAGAAGAGCATTGATCATTCAACAAGGTACTAAATCCATCGAACTCCTAAGAGCATAGGTAAGCCTTACCTGTAAACTGGTAAAGGTAATCGGCTTCAATAATTTAGCTATTTCTAACTGCTTAGTTTAAGAGCCGATCGCTGAATTCAGCCACAGCAGTTTGTGGTTTTTCGTGTCAACCTACTTCGCTCATAGGTCTGCTTATAGGGTAGGTGCCACAATAATATTCAAAAACCAAAACTTAAAATCTCACTACCTAGCATGACCACTCCGCTCAACGAGCTTGAAGCCCAACTAGCCACACTGAAAGAAGACGCAACAAAAGCGATCGCACACGCTGATACCCTAGAGCAACTAGAACAGTTGCGTATCAACTACCTGGGCAAAAAAGGACAGTTGTCTTTGGTTTTGCGGGGTATGGGTCAGTTATCGCCAGAAGACCGACCCCGCATTGGGGCTTCAGCAAATGAAGTCAAAGAAGCGCTGCAAGAGAACTTAGAGCAAAAGCGCTCATCCCTACAAGCGGCACAAATTCAGGCACAACTAGAAGCTGAAACTATTGATGTGACGATGCCAGGGGTTTATCGTCCTCAAGGTCGGCTGCATCCCCTCAACAGCACTATTGACCAAGCCCTAGATATCTTCGTTGGATTAGGTTATACCGTCGCCACTGGACCCGAAATGGAGACGGATTATTACAACTTTGAGGCGCTCAATACTCCACCTGACCACCCAGCGCGGGATATGCAAGATACGTTTTACCTACCGGATGGTAACTTGCTGCGGACTCAAACATCTTCGGTGCAGATTCGCTACATGGAAGCTAACGACCCACCCATCCGGATTGTCTCGCCAGGTCGCGTGTATCGTCGGGATACGGTAGATGCTACTCACTCGGCTGTGTTCCATCAGATAGAACTATTGGCAGTGGATGAAGGGTTAACGTTTACTCACCTCAAAGGCACAATTCAGGTATTTTTACAAGCCATGTTCGGGGAGGATTTACCGATTCGTTTCCGAGCCAGTTACTTCCCGTTTACAGAACCTTCCGCAGAAGTGGACGTGAAGTGGAAAGGTAAATGGCTAGAGGTGATGGGCTGTGGTATGGTCGATCCCAATGTACTTAAGGCAGTTGGATACGACCCGGAGATTTATACAGGTTTTGCTGCTGGTATGGGTGCTGAACGCTTTGCCTTGGTGTTGCATGAGATTGATGACATCCGTCGGTTGTACAGCAGCGATTTGCGTTTCTTACGGCAGTTCTAAGCACACGATCTAGGGATGCAGGTAATCATTGGTGTCAATATAAGACGAGAGCGAATGGAATTCGCCGCTACACAACCGAAGTCCGCCTGCGCGGACTGACGAAAAAATAAGGTTTTTGAAACCTGCGTAGGCGGTAGCTTTTGTTTGTGTAGCTGCGGTTTCAACCGCCAAGTCCATCTTAAATTCACACCAATGGTAAGTAATACAGCCTACAAATCTAATCAATTAGTAGTTTTTGATGAGAACTCCTGGTTCTTTCTGGATAGGCAGGACATCCAAGGTATCGGTTTGGGCGCAGTACTTTAAGTCTTCGACAACCCCTAGACGTAGTAAACGTTTGCCGTGACTTGCCTGGTGGAACATCGCGAGTAATTGGTCTTTCCATTGAGCGTAGAGTGAGATTGCACCCACAACTTCATCATTCCCAACTAGTTCTTCTAACGGGCAGTTGAGGTGGGTGTGTAGACTATGCGCGATCGCACCAGCACAAACGGTATCCTCAAGTGAGTAACTACCTTCCCAGCCTGAACCCACAAGCCAAATCGTCTCAGGTTGTTGCGCCAAAATGTACTCGACGACGGCTTTGCGGTTCACCAATGCAGCCGCTAGTACAACTGGCGCATCCTGCACCCGTTGTAAGGCACGAGTTCCATTAGTAGTACTGATAAACAAGCGGCGTCCCCGAACTCGTTCAGGTGTGCAATCCAGAGGAGAGTTCCCCAAGTCGCAGCCAGCTACCATTGCACCGCCACGTTCCCCAGCTCGCAGACGTTTTTCAGGTAACCACTGTTCGCTGACTTGCATCAGCTTTTCCATATCGCTGAACACTTGAATCGCTTCGGCACCTGCGTCTAAGGCTGTGGAAATTGTTGTTGTGGCTCGCAGGACATCGATTGCGATCGCACAGTCGGGTAAGTGGTCTGTTGGAGTTAGTTCGGGCGTGTGGTAGATGAATAGCTTCACTGGTTGGCTGTACCTCCTTATTAAATTGCTGACTTCCTAATTTTATGGGTCAGTGCTACCCGATTTGAGATTTTGGATTGAACTTTGTTTCACACCAAGTTGCATTCAAACACCTCTCCTAGGTAAGATCTATCAGCTCAAAGCGAATGGCTGAGCGCTGACTGCTACTTGAGATCAGCAATTAAATTAAAAAACTGGCAATCATTAATACCTCTCCATCAGAACGCAGGTAGGGAACTGAGGTATTTTTAAACCCAGTAATGAAGGGTCTGCCATACAGTTGCCAATAACTTGGACTCAGGTCATACGCGATCGCTTTGAGTGCCCGAAGTTCTTCGGCTAGTTCGGCGGCTAACTCATTAATGCGATCAGCATGCTCATAAGCGCGTTGCGTTGCCTGTTCAACCTGCTCTTGTAGAGTAAGGGGTTGTTGAGGGGGTAATGGCTGTAACTCACGCTCTTTTTGCTGGAGTTGAGCTTCTAAAGCTGCGATCGCCTGATCAATACCTTCAATTTCCGTTGATACTTGTGCGGCTTCCCTAGCTTGACGACGGTAAGCTTCGGCAATGGCTTCAGGTGACTGATTTTCTGGCAGTATCAGCTTCGCTGTTAGGGTATCTCGTTCAGTCCGTAACACTTCGATCTGAGAGCGAATTGCTTCAATTTCTGCCTGTATCTGATCCATCACTTATCCTGCTTAGGCTGTTGGTTTCGTGAAGCTTTTAGCTCCTTTACCCTTGACTTTCCCTGCCCTAGAAGGCAGGGTTTCTCGGAGGTTTCCTATGAACAAAAGCCTGCTGACGCAGGCTTTGTTTTTAACCACAACTTCAGAATACTTCGACAAGCTTCACTCGTGAGCAAGGAATTTATTTCATAACACCAAGTAAGGGGTGAGCTTTAGGGGTAGGTAGCTTCGGTGCAGTTAACGCACCATCCAATTGGGGTAACGAAGCTGTTCTCGCAGAATCTTGCTGCTGTGCAATCAGCGGTAACACATTGCGAATCTGAGCCGTGACAGCTACAGTCTTCACATCATAAGTCTCTGTGGCAATCTTAGGATACAAGCCAATACCGATGATTGGAACCAACAAGCAAGCCGTGATGAAGATTTCACGAGGATTAGCATCACCCAGATAGTTATCAATCGCCAGTTCCGAATTCATGTTTCCGTAGAACACCCGACGCAGCATTGAGAGGAGATAAATCGGTGTCAGGATTAATCCCACGGCTGACAAGAGAACGACGACTACCTTGAAGATTGAACTATAAGCCTCACTGGTTGTTACACCGATGAATATCGATAACTCACCGACAAACCCACTCATTCCTGGTAAAGCGAGAGATGCCATTGAACCTGCTGTGAAGAGTGCAAAAACCTTGGGCATCGTCTGCGCCATGCCACCCATTTTTTCCATGACTAGAGTATGGGTGCGCTCGTAAGTAACACCAGAGAGGAAGAACAGCGCGGCGGCAATCAACCCATGAGACAACATCTGAAGCACTGCACCATTCAGCCCCAACTCGGTGAATGAGGCAATACCAACTAGCACAAAGCCCATATGAGAAATCGAAGAGTAAGCCAGTCGCCGCTTGAGGTTTTCCTGAGCAAAGGCAGTCATTGCACCATAAACGATGTTGACTACACCCAAAACTACGAGAACTGGTGCGAAGTGAATGTGGGCATTGGGTAGCATTTCCATGTTCATGCGAATCAACCCATAGCCACCCATTTTGAGCAATACACCCGCCAAAATCATTGATACAGGTGCAGAAGCTTCGCTGTGTGCATCCGGTAGCCAAGTGTGGAGGGGAAAGATCGGCAGTTTCACACCGAAGGCAATCAGGAAACCTGAATATACCAAAAGTTCAAAGGCGATCGGGTAGTGCTTGTCTGCAAGCTGTTGCATATCGAAGGTAACAGTATCGCCAAAGAATGCCATGGCTAGTGCTGCTACCAGGATAAATACTGAGCCTGCCGCTGTATAAAGAATAAACTTGGTTGCTGCGTAGAGGCGCTTTTGACCTCCCCATATAGAAATCAGCAGGTAAACCGGGACTAACTCCAGTTCCCACATTAAGAAGAATAAAAGTAAGTCCTGAGCAGCAAACACGCCGATCTGGGCGCTGAACATTACCAGCATCAGGGCGTAAAACAGACGCGGCTTCTGCTTAACTTTCCAACCCGCTAAGATTGCCAAGGTTGTCACCAAGCCAGTCAAGACAATCAGTGGCATCGATAAGCCATCAACAGCCAAAGACCAATTCAGTCCTAGCTGGGGTATCCAAGGATACGTTTCGACAAGCTGGAATTTTGAGTTTTGTAAATCGTACTGACTCCAAAAGGCGTAAATTGTCAAAGCAAAATCCACTAACCCAACCCCAAGGGCATACAAGCGGACGGTTCGGCCCTCCTTATCGGGGAGTAGAGGAATCGCCAGGGAAGCCAGTAGGGGCAACAGAATGATAGTGGTTAACCAGGGAACTTGAGTAGTAATCATCACTGGGAATAAATACCTATCGTTGCCAACTTTTCTATTGTATTAAGTTTAGTGAAGCTTTGAGAAGAGTGGTTAACGAGGTAAATCAAATCTTCATCATAGATAAGGATAAATACTTAACAAAGAATACAGAAGTTCAGGAGAATCTGTAAGTTGCTCCAAGTGTCATCCTCGTGCTATGGGAGGTAGCCTTGAGCCATAGATTTTGAATAGACTTCTTGCAAAAGCTGAGGAGACAAAGCGATCGCGCTAGACTTTCCCTAGATGTAAACACGGTAAATGTTGATGAGCCTGAAAGACCGCATTTCGGAAGACATCAAAACCGCCATGAAGGCGAAAGACAAAGTTCGATTGGAAGCAGTCCGCAGTATCAAAAAGGTCATCCTGGAAAAAGAAGTGAGCGTGCGCCCTCAGGGACAAGACACCCTCACAGAAAGTCAGGAAACTGAAGTCTTGGTACAACAAGCCAAACAACGTCGCGAGGCAATCGAGATGTTTCGCCAAGCTAGACGGGATGACTTAGTGGAACAACAAGTTCAAGAGTTAGCCATTATCGAAGAGTACCTGCCAAAGCAACTCTCAGATGAAGAGGTGGGTGAAGTGGTGGATGAGGTTATGGCTTCAGTTGGGGCTAGCTCAATTAAAGATATGGGCAAGGTAATGGGGCCAGTGATGCAACAACTCAAAGGGAAAGCAGATGGGCAGAAGATTCAAGCAATCGTAAAAGCGAAGCTAGGTGGTTGATTGTTAAAGACCTAGAAATAGCCAACAACCAATAACCAATTTAGACGGTTCTTGCTCCTAGAGGGTCGATAGAAAGCGATCGCGCTTGAGCTAAAATCCCTTGAGTCTTCCAAGCTTCTGCCATTGCCATCGCAACATCAGCCGCCTGTACTGTATCTACCAAGGCAATCAGAGTCGGTCCAGCACCACTAATTACCAATCCGTAAGCCCCAGCTTTCAAAGCGGCTGAATTGACAGCATCGTAGCCAGGAATCAAGGCTTGTCGGTAAGGCTGATGCAACTTATCTTGCAAAGCCGTTCGTAACCAGTCTCCTCGTCCCGTTTCCAAGCCTCTGATGAGTAAACCGAAATGGGCGATGTTAAAAATCGCATCAGCACGACTAATCTCAGTCGGGAGAACGCGCCGCGCTTCTTTGGTGGAGAGTTCAAAATCTGGAATGGCGATTACTGGCACAATCTCGCTATGCCAGGGAATGTCGCAGATTTCCCATTCCTTGAGAACCGCCTCACCACTAGCCGCAAGGCGACAGCCTCCCAAGAGTGCGGGAACAACATTATCTGGGTGTCCTTCTATTGCGATCGCTAATTTCATCACCTCGATCTGATCGAGAGGTTCCCCTGCCAACTGATTAGCCCCAACTAATCCACCCACAATTGCTGTAGCAGAACTACCTAATCCTCTAGCCAGTGGTACGCCTAGCTCAATCTCAATGTGTACTGGCGGTGGTGTCTGACCAAGGTGTTGGTACAACTGTAAAAAGGCTTGGTAGGCAAGATTATTGGCGCTAGTGTCCACCAGTTTCGCCTCTGTCCCTGTAACACTTATCCTGACAACCTCAGCCTCATCTGAAAGTGTAAGAACATCAGGGGTTGCCTCAAGGCGAGTGAAGCGGAACTGATTGTACAGCGTCAACGCTGCGCCAATACAGTCAAACCCTGGCCCCAAGTTAGCTGTTGTGGCAGGAACAGTGACAGTGGTAGTGGAAACAATAGACATTAGCAATACTCAAAATTAATCAGCAGGTTGCGATCGCTACTTATTATGGTTCATTTCTGCCCAACCAATTGATTAAGAAGTCAAACAATGTGAGTGGATTAGGACTCTCAGGTAGCTGAGTAAAAGATGGTACCGTCTCGATGATGTGTTTGATATTGTTTTCAACATTCGTTGCTTCAATCAGGTGAACCAAACCCGGAACCTGACTGTTCATCGCTTGAAAGTAGCGCTGTTGTGGCTCGATGATTCGTAAGTGTTTGGCGAATGCGCTGCGTTTTCGAGTTGAATCACTTTCTTTTTGCTGCCGTAACTCGTCTTCGTTTATGCTCAGGACGATATAACCATCAGGAAAGCAAAGTTTCTGCTCAATAATCTGCTGTCGGTAAAAATCCCGCAGAACCGATAAGGGTTGCCAATCAACAAAATCAAACGACCAGTTGTACCATAGCGGTTGAAATGGATCGCCATCCAATACTACTAGCTCGTGAGTTTTTCGTTTAGCTTGGGCAATAGCCCAGCGTTCGACTTGACGTTCAAAATACCAATGGGTTGGTTCAGGAGTTGGACGCTTGAACAACTGATTCACTTCAGGAACGACATAGGCAGCATACTGCTCTACTAGTGCCTTGCTTGTCGTACTTTTACCAACAGCACTTGGTCCTTCGAGGCAAATTAACGTCATAGATTGACCATTATTATCCTTTGTGAACAAAAAGTGGTGGAGCGATCGCATTATCACCCCACCACCTTTGTCTCACGTAATCTGACTAAGCGCTAATTTCTCAACTTGAACTACTACGAGTTGAAGATTTCTTCTTAGTACCAGTCGAGGACGTTGTCTTTTTCGCCATTGTTTTGCGGCTACTAGATGTTGTACTTTTTGACTTCTTAGCCGTCGAACTCGTTGACTTACTCGACTTACTCGTTGATTTCTTTGTAGATGCTTTAGCCGCTAAAAGCTCTACCGCCGTTTCCATCGTTATGTCTTCCACTGATTGTCCTTCAGGGAGAGAAGCATTAGTTTTTCCATGCTTTACATAAGGACCATAGGGGCCATCGTAGATATTCACGGGTTCATTATCTTTGGGATGGGCACCTAGCTCTCGTAGGGCTTTCTTCGATTTTCCAGCACCACGTCCTTTCTTCGGTTCGGATAGTAGCTCTAACGCACGTTCCAGGCTAATTGTCAATACATCATCACCTGCTTTGAGCGATCGATATTCTTTCTCTCCTTTACCTTGGTCATGAACCACATAAGGCCCGAACCGTCCTAGGCTTGCCTGAATTCTGCCACCAGTAGCTGGATGAGTACCTAAGGTGCGGGGTAAAGCCAGTAGACCCACTGCCATTTCCAAGGTCACAGTATCCATCGTGACTCCCTTAGGCAGAGAAGCCTGTTTCGGCTTTTTGTTGTCCTCAGATACATCACCCAGCCGGACATAAGGGCCATAGGGACCAATCAAGATGTAAATTGGTTCTCCCGTTTCTGGATGAAACCCGAGTTTATCGGGTCCTTCCGTTTTCTGGCGAAGCAATACCTCCACCTGTTCTGGGTCGAGTTCAGACGGGGTTAAGTCTTTGGGAATCGAAGCTTTGACTATGCCATCACCATTCTCTGCTTCGAGGTAAGCCCCAAACCGACCGATACGCACTTTGGCATCTAGGTTTTCCAGTTCCACTGTGCGGGCTTCATTGGGGTCAATCTGGCTTTCTTGTTCTTTAACCTGAGTTTCTAGTCCTTTCTCTCCTAGATAAAATTTCTGTAGGTAGGGAAGCCAATCCGCTTCACCGGTTGAAATTTCGTCTAGGGTATGCTCCATCTGCGAGGTGAAGCTGGTATCCACAAGGTTGGGGAAGTATTTTTCCAATAAGCCAGTCACGGCAAAAGCAGTGAAGGTAGGAATTAAGGCATTGCCGTTAAGTTGGGCGTAGCCTCGGTCAATAATGGTGCCAATAATGCTGGCGTAGGTACTAGGACGCCCAATCCCCTCACTTTCAAGCATTTTCACCAAAGAGGCTTCGGTGTAACGGGCTGGAGGTTGGGTTTCATGACCGTCTGCTTCGAGTTCCAGGCAGTTAGGATGGTCGCCTACCTTCAGGGGCGGTAGGATTACCTCCTGGTCTTCTAAAGCGGCTTCTGGGTCATCGGAACCTTCGACATAGGCGCGTAAGTAACCCGCAAAATCAATCCGCTTGCCACTGGAACGAAAACCCGCGTCTTCAACTTGCAACTGAACAGTTATTTGAGTTTGCCGTGAGTCCGCCATTTGGCAAGCAACCGTGCGCTTCCAAATCAGATCGTAGACGGCGAGTTCCCGACCCCCAAGTCCTGTTTCTTTCGGAGTACGGTAAGTACTGCCTGCTGGACGAATCGCTTCGTGGGCTTCTTGTGCGCCTTTACTTTTGGTGGTGTACTGTCGAGGTTTCGGGCTGAGGTACGGCTTGCCATACATCTGCTCAACACAACTCCGTGCTGCTGCAATCGCTTGTTCAGATAAATGTACTGAGTCTGTCCGCATATAGGTAATATACCCTTGCTCATACAGACTTTGAGCCGTCCGCATCGTGTCACGGGCAGACAAGCGTAGTTTCCGGTTTGCCTCCTGTTGTAGCGTCGAAGTTGTAAATGGTGGAGCAGGCTTACGGACAACGGGACGTTCTTCGATGTCACTAACTGTCCACGTTTTATCGGTTAGGCGTTCTTGCAATTCTCTAGCTTCCGCTTCCGAAAGCAGTCTCACCTGCCGCCCAGCAATAATTTGACCCGTGTTGGGATCGAAGTCGCTACCTGTTGCTACCTTAACGCCAGCTAGAGAAACAAGCCGTGAATCAAACGGTGTTTTCTCCTGTTCTAGAACAGCTTTCAAATCCCAGTAGCTTCCCTGACGGAAAGCCCGACGCAGTCGTTCTTTGGTCACCAATAGGCGTACAGCGACCGACTGAACACGACCTGCCGACAAGCCCCAAGCGATTTTCTTCCACAGCAAAGGGGAGAGGGTATAACCTACCAATCGGTCTAAAATCCGTCGAGTTTCTTGAGCGTGTACAAGCTGTTCGTCGATATCACGGCAGTTTTTCAGAGCTTTTTTAATCGCTTCTTGGGTGATTTCATGAAACACCATCCGCTTGGTTGGGACTTTCGGTTTTAGCAGTTGCAGTAAATGCCAACTAATGCTTTCTCCTTCACGGTCTTCGTCTGTAGCAAGAACAAGTTCATCAGCGTCTTTAAGGGCATCCTTAAGCTGCTGAACAATTTTCTTTTTATCTTTGGGAACAACATATAGGGGTTCAAAGTTAGCCTCCACGTTCACCCCCAACTGCGCCCAAGGTTCCTCTTTTACGGATGCCGGAATTTCTGTAGCGGACTGAGGGAGGTCACGAACATGTCCCATCGATGCCTCAACACGATAGCTAGAGGGCAAGTAGTTACGAATGGTACGTGCTTTGGTCGGAGATTCAACAATAACGAGGGTTGACATAGGAATGTTAACTTCCTTCGGGGATATAGCAGCGGGCTAAACAGACAAACGTGATGAAGAGAGGGCGAAATGACGATGGCGAGTTATTCAAACGGAAGCTGAGGAGATACCCATAAAGAGATCAACCACCAGCCTTATTGCTAAATGTAGCTTGATATCTACTTATAGCCGATACTCAGTAGCAACCCTTAATGCTCCGGATTATGCCAGAATGAATGCCAACGTCCGGGTTCGGTGTGATTATAGCTGAGACATCCAAGCAAAGTTGGGGGAAGTACCGATGCAGCCAATTCGACAAGGGGATGTAATTTTGGTTACTGTAGAACCCAATCAGGGACAAAAGCCATCTCATCTGAGCTTTGGCAGAAGTTAAGAAGTTAAAGTGACAGGACATAAGCACCGCCTTAGTGAGGGATAGGCCCAGTTGTATGAGAAAGATGGCACCCTCTATCTGCGAGTCCTCTCAGAGACGGCTTTGCTTACCCACGAAGAGCATAACGCGATCGCAATTCCTCAAGGCAACTAGATGGTAAAGATTCAGCAAGAATATGAGCCTCAAGGCTGGCGCTATGTCGCAGACTAACATTGAAAAGCTAACGCCACAAGAAATGCTGATTCCAGTTTACCGACTCCAGAGACAACTACAGGGTAAATATGGGCAGCCAATACTTGATTCAAGGAATTGGTTACGCCTGAATTTGCCAATAATTGCAAGTTACTAAAATTAGATTCTTGGCAAGAATATACATTAATAAGAATCGGTTATAACGTTAATATCGAACCAATTTAATTATTAAACATGACTTGTCCTAGTACTGGAGAAATTCATATCTTACTTATCCCAACTAAGTTGAAATCAGCTAGAGAAGCAATAGGATGGGCAAATTAGGAAATTGAGCTAGATAAAATTCTGATACAAACCTGAAAGTTTTCTTGATAGGTTGACTATTAAATTTAAACTTAAAATAAAAAGAGATTTTCCTCTAAATTTACTGTCTAAGGCATAACTTAGGCATTTAGAGTAAATTTAGCTGCTCAAGGGGCGAAATCACCGATAAGATAAATAAGGTCAATCTTGATACCAACATAGCCATAGACAATACTGATAGAACCTATGGATTTTGCCAATCTTGCTGCTCAGCTTAATGCTGGGATAATTTTGCCAGAGGGAATTGTAATTATTACCCTCATACTGGTTTTAGTAATTGATCTGATTGCTGGTAGGAGTGCCGCTAATGGGCTACCTTATGTTGCAATTGGAGGTCTTCTTACTGCCCTAGTCGTTCTGTACTACGAATGGGATGTTGCTGACCCGATCGCCTTTTTGGGGAGCTTCAACGGTGATGCCCTGAGTGTGGCGTTTCGTGGCATTATTGCCCTATCGTCGGTTGTAACGATTTTGATGTCGATTCGCTATGTGCAGCAGTCTGGCACATCCTTAGCAGAATTTATCGCAATTTTGCTCACGGCGACATTGGGGGGAATGTTCCTCTCAGGCGCGAATGAGCTGGTAACCATTTTTATCTCACTGGAAACTCTCAGTATTTCATCGTACCTAATGACGGGTTACATGAAGCGTGACCCCCGTTCCAATGAGGCAGCATTGAAATACTTGCTGATTGGAGCATCAAGTTCAGCCGTCTTTCTCTATGGTGTCTCCTTGTTGTACGGCTTGTCTGGAGGAGAAACTCAGCTAAATTCGATCGCAGAGGGTATGACGGCTATCCAGTCGGGTGAATCTTTAGGGATTTTAATTGCTTTAGTATTTGCGATCGCAGGGATTGCCTTCAAAATCTCTGCCGTTCCCTTCCACCAATGGACACCTGATGTATACGAAGGTTCTCCAACTCCAGTAGTTGCCTTCCTCTCCGTCGGTTCCAAAGCAGCAGGCTTTGCGTTAGCAATTCGGCTAATGACAACGGCATTCCCTTTAGTTACCGAACAGTGGCATTTTGTCTTCACAGCCCTTACCGTCTTGAGCCTAATTTTGGGGAACGTTGTTGCCCTCACCCAAACCAGCATGAAACGGCTGTTAGCCTATTCTTCCATTGCTCAAGCTGGTTTTGTGATGATTGGTTTGATTGCTGGGACTGATGCCGGGTATGCCAGCATGGTATTTTACCTCCTGGTTTATCTGTTCATGAACCTAGGCGGCTTTACTTGCGTTATTCTCTTCACCCTCCGCACAGGCACTGACCAGATTAGCGAGTACGCTGGTCTTTATCAGAAAGACCCTCTTTTAACTCTGTGCTTAAGCATTTGTTTGCTCTCCTTGGGTGGAATTCCACCATTGGCAGGGTTCTTCGGCAAAATCTACCTATTCTGGGCAGGTTGGCAAGCAGGGCTGTATGGCTTAGTCTTGCTAGGTTTGATTGCCACTGTGGTGTCGATTTACTACTACATCCGCGTCGTCAAGATGATGGTAGTCAAAGAACCGCAAGAGATGTCCGACTCCATAAAGAATTACCCAGAAATCCGCTGGAATCTTCCTGGTATGCGTCCCTTGCAAGTGGGTTTGGTACTATCGCTGATAGCCACTACCTTGGCGGGGATTCTATCAAATCCCCTGTTTACCTTAGCGAATAGTTCGGTTACCCGTACTCCAATGCTGCAACAGGCAAGACTTAACAATCAGCCTGCTGTCGTTAGCGTTCAGCCAATCTTAGATAAAGACACTGAAAGCTAAGACTCTCATTATTTTTAGCAAACGCCTGACTTGAGAGAGTTGGGCGTTTTTTGTTTAGCAGATAGCTGAGGAAAAGAAGTAGGCGATCACTTTGCCTACAATATATCGACTCTCCGTTGACAAAGTTGAAGCGACTACTCACTATAGTTTTTTGTCCAATGTCCCGACAACTATTCAAAAAGTCATTGAGATCCAGATTAATAATCAGTAATCCTCAAACTTTATACTAAGTTTCAACAACCTTTGTAGAAAGCCCTGCATAGTCTCCCGTTGGGGTTTTTCCAACAATATAGACATCCAGACTTCTTTCACCCAGCCGATAGACCTTTATCTGATTAAGGTTGTGCTTGAGCGTCTCGACAAGAGCCTTAAACCGATTGAGTGTTTCGTGTTCCTCTGGGTTGTGCCACTCCTGTTCAGTAGTCGCTACGACAAAAAAAGAATCAATGTCTACAACTTCAATAGGTGTGTCTACAGGGTGTCCTGTATGATGAAGAATTGTTTCTGGAGTGATAGCCAAGCTGTCTGATGATTCCCACAAGAAAACTTCAAAGGGATAGTCAGACTCGCTGATGAATAGTAAGCCATCAGAAGCTTGTTGAAGTTGGTTAAGTAGTTCGGAGTTTTTCTTAGTCATTTAGGTCAGCTAGGTACTCTCCTTTGAAGCTAGTCTGAAGATGTAGCTGTGTCTACAAGGCTCTATCCGTAAAGGTAACTGCCAAGCCTGTAAGTTATCCATGTAACTACAAACTCCTAGTCTTGAATTCGGTTTTTTGACAATAAGCCGGAGGTAATTCTCAACAATCCCTCAACTGTCACACTCGTTATCGGTAACTCCAACGCAATCTCTAGCTTTATTGCAGCTACACCGGAATAGTTCTGAGACATTCGATTCGATTGCTACTGCACTATCTCAAATTTTGGGATGTGCCAGTACCGCAATGATTCATACTACTGTTCAGCAACGCCAATCACGTCAAAATTGCCCCACCCATCAACTTAGAATAGCGATACTCCAACTCCGCTCTGATTAAAGGCACACCTTTTAGTGTCTCATTGTTGAGAATTATCTTCTCAGCCGCATCTCGCGCCAAGTTCAATACTTCTTGGTCTTCTACCAAACTAGCTAGAGCAAAATCCGCTAACCCCGATTGGCGTCTGCCTAATACTTCACCGGGACCACGGAAACGCATATCCATCTCGGAGATGAAAAAGCCATCTTGCGACTGTTCCAGTACACCAAGACGCTGACGTGCTGTATCCGTTTTGGAACCACTCATCAGTAGACAGTAAGACTGATGTGACCCTCTACCAACACGACCTCGTAACTGATGTAATTGAGATAATCCAAAACGCTCAGCATTCTCAATCATCATCACTGTTGCGTTAGGGACATCAACGCCAACTTCAATTACTGTTGTAGAAACAATAATTTGCGTCTGATTGTCACGGAAAGCATTTAGTGCTTCATCCTTCTCGGCTGAACTCATCCGACCATGGAGTAGACCCACTTGAAACTCTGGGAATATCGTTTCAGACAATCGCTGATGCTCTTCAACAGCGGAACGCACATCTAACTTTTCCGATTCCTCAATCAAGGGCAACACAATATAAGCTTGACGCCCTTGGGCAATTTCCCGGCGCATCAGGTCGTAGGCGTGGTTACGTTCTTTGCCGGATAAAACAGTGGTATGAATCTGCTGACGCCCTGGTGGTAACTCATCAATCTGACTGACATCCAAATCTCCATGCAATGTCAGCGCTAAGGTGCGGGGGATGGGTGTCGCTGTCATCGTCAACACATGGGGAGATTGACCTTTTTGCTGTAAACGCGCTCGTTGCTGTACACCAAATCGGTGTTGCTCGTCAATCACTACTAAACCCAATCGCTGAAAATTTACGGCGTCTTGAATTAAAGCATGAGTACCGACGAGGAGTGGTAGTTCACCCGTTTCTAACTGAGCATGAATTTGACGGCGCTTTTTGGTAGTCGTGGAACCTGTGAGGAGTTCTACTGGCAGATGCAGGAGATTAAACCAACTAACTAGCTTGCGGTAATGCTGTTCTGCTAAAACTTCAGTCGGTGCCATTAGTGCCGCTTGGTAGCCGGATTGAATTGCCGCAAGGATGGCAACAACACCAACAACGGTTTTACCAGAACCGACATCCCCTTGCACTAAGCGGTTCATCGGAGTGGATGATTGCAAGTCTTTGAGGATGTCACTAATGACTTGCTTCTGTGCATTCGTGAGTTCAAAGGGAAGGAGTTGATTGAATTGGTCAATCAGTTCACCTGTGGGAGCAAGTACAGCACTGGTTTCTTGTCGCTTTTGAGCCTGACGGCGTTGGAGAAACCCTAACTGTAAATAGAAAAACTCGTCAAAGACTAATCGGCGGCGGGCGCTTGCGAGGAGTTCACTATCTTGGGGAAAATGGATATTCGCGATCGCATCACTCACTCCAATCAAGCCATACTGTTTTCGTATGGCAACTGGCAGTGGCTCTTTGAGTTGAGACGTATAGGGAAGTGCTGCAATTACTGCCCGTCTCACCAAGTCCGCAGGTACACCCTCTGTTAGAGGATACACTGGCACGACTCGACCGATTTTAATCGAGTCAATACTACCGCCAGGACTATCTAAGACTTCTAGTTCAGGGTCTTCTAGGGTAATACCATACTTATTCTTCTTCACTAAACCAGAGGCTGCAGCGACTGAACCAGGGGGATATCGGCGCTTTTGTTGCTCCTGCCAACCGCGATTACTGTAGCGAGTACCTGCAAAAAAACGATTGAGTTTGATTTGACCCGTAGAGTCTCTTAAGACGACCTCGAAAATGGTTAATTTCTTATTGCGAGGACTGCTGAAGCAGCTACAGCTTTTTACTGTTCCTACAACAGTGACAGTTTCACCAGCTTCTAGCTGACTAATATTGACCTGACGCGCATAGTCGATATGGTCACGAGGATAGTAGTATAGGAGGTCACGAACTCTATGTAGACCGAGGCGTGCTAAATATCCACTTTGTCTAACACCCACATCTTCTAACTCAGACAACGGTCGATCAAGCGTCAGCGTCTGGCTTTCTTTGATTTCGCTTTTGGCTGGGACAAGTGGCGTTGTGCGAGGAGACTTGACTTTAAGAGATTCTGAGGGTGAAGAAGTAACGTTAGACACATCAGCAGGTTCATTCTCAGCTAAACGACTTAACTCGTCTTGCTGTAGTTGGGAAAGAAATTGGTGAGTTTCAGCGACTAGATGTTGCCGCTGTTGAGGCGTCATTTGAGGATAACGGGAAAATGCGGCAGCAATTTCTTGCCACTGCCGTCGCTGGGCTAATGTTAGGTTGTCCGGAGTTTTGCCGAAGCTGAGACAGAGGAACTCACTAAAACGATACTGGTTGCCCAACAAGTCAGTAAAACCCTTCTCAGATTCCACTGCAAGGGCTTTTTGCAATCGCAACCAATTTGGTGATTCTGTTCCCACAACTTTCCCCTATAGTTAGTTATTCGTTATTAGTTTTTTGTTTTTAGTTGTTAGACAGAGTTTGACAAGTTACCTAAAATCTTCTGTGTAGATTTTTTCTTTATTAAACAACCAACAACCAACAACTAATAACCAACAACTACTTATCAAACCAGCTAGAGCGCCATGCAGCTTCGGCTTGGGCAACAGCTCGCTCGCGTTGATATTTATGATACTCTCGCCGGAGGGTGTTTGCTTTGGCGGCAAGCTTACGAATTTGATTACGTGCAGCGGTTAAAGTTGGGTCAGCAAACTCAATCTCTGATAATCGTAGATGAATTGCGATGATGCGCGTTAGGGTCGAATCTTCTTTTTCACCCTCACTTTCAGTTTCCATCAACAAGTTTAAGAGATGGGGTGAGCCAGTGGTTGCATCCCCCGGTACCTCAACTTGGACAGCGGCTTCTAAGACAGCGACGGGTAACTTGTTGGGTAGAATGCTTGTTTGTTGTAGTAGACGATTAGTATCCAAAGAGAGCGTTTGCAGGGTTTTTGCGATCGCTTCTTCCAACTGCTCTTGCCACCGTGCTAGCTGCTCTGGTTTGCTCAGCTCAGTCAGTTTAACTGTTTGAGGCGCAACTGGAGACTCATCATTTACGATCATTTCAACAGCTTCTGACAACTCATCTTGAATGGGTTCCTGCGGCTGTTCGTCACTGACAGGTGATGCCTCTGGTTCAGCTATTGTTTCTTGCTCGTTCAAACTGGTTGAATCTTCCAGATGAGAAAGCAATTGTTCTTGAGCCTTCCCTCCTAGTTCCCGTAGTGCTTGCTGCAACGTTTGCCGCTGATTGAATGACAAGTTCAAAAACGACTCAGGATAGCCTTGAGTGCAAACCTGATAACTTGCTAAAATGAGCTGCTGCCGCAGGGCTTGCCCAAGTAACTTTAGATATTGAGAATAGGTACTGTGGAATTCTACCCTCAAAAGAGCGATCGCTTCCTCCAGTGTTGCTAAATCCTGTTCAATTCGTTCAACTGTTCGCGCCATAGTGTTCTATAACTGCTCAGTAGAGTTGTCTCCTTGCTGAGTGATTCCCTCACCCAGGACATAGCGGACGAAACGACGCACTCGGATATTTTCGCCTAATTGTGCGATCGCTTGTTTAACTAACTCTTCAACCGAGATACTTTGGTCACGGATATATGCTTGCTCCATCAAACAAAGTTCTTTCAGCCGTTTCTCTATCCGTCCTTGAACAATCTTCTCTTTAACACTCTCTGGCTTATCTGCCAAGTCATCTCGGCCCATCTCAATTTCTTTTTCTTTGTCAGAAACTTCTGCTGGAATGTCGCTAACCTGGACATACTCTACATTCGGACAGGCAGCAATTTGCATAGAAATGTTCCGCACCAAAGCTTGGAATACTTCGTTGCGGGCAACAAAATCTGTGTCACAGTTGACTTCTAGCAGCACACCCACCCGACTACCTGTGTGGATATAACTTGCGATTAAGCCTTCCGCTGGCTCTTTTTCAGAATTACCACCAGCAGCGGCAAGGAGTTCCCCTTTTTGGCGTAGCCGTTCAATTGCTTGTGCGATGTCACCATCACTTTCTTGAAGTGCCTTTTTGCACTTCATCAAACCAACACCAGTTTTAGCGCGGAGTTCTTGGACAAGCTTTGCTGATATTTCCTTCATGTGGCACTACCGAATTCCGGGAATTAGCAATAAAAGGCAAAAGTCAGCGAAAAAACGCTTTGCTTTTGCCTTTTTTCTCCCCCTTTACTTAGGTAGGGCAAGGGGAGAATCGCCGTTTACCTTCTGTTATTTGCCACCCATTTGTGCGGCGACTTCCTCAGCAAAGTTGGTTTCTTCCTTTTCAATGCCTTCACCCAGAACAAACCGGGTAAAGCGACGCACTTGGATGTTTTCGCCCAGCTGAGAAATCGTTTGCTTCACCAACTCTTCTACCGTAATGCTTTGGTCACGGATATAGGCTTGATCCATCAACGATAACTCTTTCAAGCGTTTGTCAATTCGGCCTTGAACAATCTTCTCTTTGATGTTCTCCGGCTTACCTGACAAATCATCCCGTCCCATTTCGATGTCTTTTTCTTTTTGGGCAACGTCTTCGGGGATGTCCGCTACCTTCACGTACTCGACATTAGGACAAGCTGCAATCTGCATTGCAATGTTTCTTGCTAGTTTTTGGAACTCTTCGCGACGGGCAACAAAATCCGTTTCGCAGTTCACTTCTACCAGAACACCTACTCTACCGCCAGTGTGGATGTAGCTGTCTACAATGCCTTCAGCCGCCACACGCCCGGATTTTTTCTCTGCGGAGGTAATCCCTTTTTGCCGCAGCCATTCTGTCGCTTTGTTGATGTCGCCGTCGTTCTCCTTAAGAGCCTTCTTGCAATCCATCATGCCAGCGCCAGTTTTGTCGCGTAGCTCTTTGACGATTTTTGCCGAAATTTCCGCCATCTTCCCCTTGTTCCTAAATTTATGAACAGAATTACACGCTAATTATTCTTCTGTTTCTTCGTCATCTACTACATCTTCTACATTTGACGAGTCAATGTCGTCAGTTTCCTCTTCGTCGATGTCATACGCTGAGGTGTCGAAATCTTCGTAGTCTTCTTCGGCTTCGAGCTGACCATGACGCCCTTCGTAAATAGCATCAGCCAACTTACCCACTATCAGCTTAATCGACCGAATCGCATCGTCATTCGCTGGGATTGGAATATCTGCGACATTGGGATCGCAGTTTGTATCCAACATGGAAACAATGGGTAGTCCAAGCTTTTCGCATTCAAGAATTGCGTTGTACTCGCGGCGTTGGTCTACAATCACAACCACATCAGGGACTTTCCGCATCAGCTTGATGCCACCCAAGTACTTTTGAAGCTTGCCGAGTTCGCGACGCAGCACTGAGGCTTCTTTTTTGGGTAGTAAGTCAAGAGCGCCGCTAGCTTCCCGACGTTCCAAGTCTTTTAAGCGCTCAACTCGTGTCTTAATCGTCTCCCAGTTGGTGAGCATCCCACCCAACCACCGTTGATTGACGTAGTAGGCTCCACAACGAGAAGCTTCTTGGGCAATGATTCCTGCAGCTTGCCGCTTTGTGCCGACAAAGAGAAACTTCTTACCCTGCTCAGATGCTGTACGCATATAGCTGTAGGCATCTTCCATGAGCTGGGCTGTCTGCACCAAGTCAATGATATGGACACCATTACGAGCTGTATAGATGTACTGAGACATTCTAGGGTTCCACCGACGGGTCTGATGACCAAAGTGAACCCCAGACTCGAGCATTTCAGCCAAAGAGATGACTGGCATAATTTTGAACTCCTAATTCGGGTTTATCCTCCATCTAGGTGGATTTCCTCTATAAAACTTAGGAAACACCCGAAATCCTAGATGTGTGAATTTTAGACAACCCTCTTAAGGTAACACAATTAAGCTACCACTGAGTTTAGACGCGCTGGTTTACTCTCCGGGTAAGTTTCCTATAAGTCGTTTTTTTTCAGCTTGAGCGCCGTCTTTTAACCAATCAATAGGTTTCTCTTCTTCTGTTTTATCCGGGTTTACCCATACAACATTTCGGAGTTCACCTACCTGAACTGCTGCATTATCAAAAAGTTTCCTTACGGTGTCATCAAGCGAAATTACAGTTTTATCAGTTGCTAGTGCGGCTTCAATAAGCCGGAAATCTTTAAGCATTGCCTTACAATTTTTTTCACTAGCAGTAATTGACTTAATTGTGTTCCATAACTCTTCATCGGCTGCAATATCAGCTCGATATTCGACCTTCTTCTTAGCCACCATTGTGCGAAGCCATGTACGAGCAAAATTTGACTGGTGTTTATTCCACTCTTCTCTGATATCTGGCGTCATAACGACTCGGTGGCAGATGTCCAAGATAGCTTGGAGAAAATCCCGGCAGTTAACTGATGTTGGATATGTTGCTTCTTTTCCACCAGAAGAACGTGCGATAGAGGCATCAATAACAAGACGTTTGGAAATTTTAGCTGCCATATCAACGCTGCCAAAGGTGAGCCTCTGCTGCATCTAGATAGCGGCTTTCTAGTTTCAAAGATACATTGCTAAAGTCTTCTGGCCAATCTCCAAAAGCTCCAGCATCATCTAATTCAGCGCTTCTGATTTCTGTAACACCATCCTCTCTCCGCGTAAACCAGTGAAGTTTTACCAAGTCTGGTGATAACTTACCCTCTGCAACTAGAGATTGAATCGCTATTAACAGTAATTCGCTATGGGTTTCCACAACTACTCTTACACCCCGCTTTGCTGCATCCGCTAATATCTCTGCCAAAGCCGCTTGGGCACGGGGATGGAGATGTATTTCTGGCTGTTCCAGGTAAACCAATTGTCCTGGTTCTGCGACGAGAAGGGCAACTAAAACAGGTAATGTTTGTGAAACCCCAAAACCCACATCAGCAATACTAACCATATCCTTTGCTCTACCCCTGGCAGTCGGTAAACGACCTACACGCAGTTCAACCTGTGTATCATCCAGTTGTTTAGCATCGACTTTACAGGTTAGCCCCAGAGTTTCAAGAACATTTCCTAAGTCTCTAAGCCTATTATCTTTAGTTTTTTGCCAATGATGAACCACACTGGCAACATAAACTTCAAAAGTCCCCGGAAACTCCCTGCCAATCGCGGTAGTTTTATAAGTACGCTCTGGATTACCTCTCAATCCTGGAACGTGGATTAATTGGCGAATATCAGTCTCAAATAAAGTAGTGCGAGTAAATACGTTAGCAAACGACTTTTGACCTCGAAGACGCAAATCAAAACCGAGAAAGCAACGGGTACGCTCTATAGTCCATTGCCATCCTTCTTCTATTGTTTTTGAGATACTTTTGTGTAAATTGTTAAGATGTTCGGGGAGTACATTCTTAATATCTTCAGAATTCATTTTAGGTGAAAGGGTAGTTTCCTCTTTATCTACTTTGTATGTCATTTCAATGAGTTCAATTCCCTTTCTTGGCATTTTTTTAAAGGTATTTTTTATGTAATTATTACCTATTTCAATTTTGAGAGTGAAAATGTCAGTATAGCTTGCAGACGATAACTGAGATAGGAGTTGTTTAGCATAGGTAAACCGAACATTGGGACCATTAAGCAGTAAAGCACCAGGGTCATAAGTAGCTTCTAGTGTTTGCTTGAGCATCAATAAAGGTTGCATAATGCTGGATTTACCGGAACTATTTGCACCAGCTAGAATTGTCAATGGGCGAATTTCAACACGACACTCTTCGTACAGAGATTTATAGCCGCGCACTGCAATTCCGGTAATTCCCCGTGTGGTAGCTTTTCTCTTGCTTCTAGAGGAGGTGGATTGGCTCATAACGCTTCATTCACTCTTTTTTGAGGTTTATTTGTTCTGTTTGGCTTCAGCATAGGCAGCATACAGACCTTGAACGTTGTACCAATTGAGGAAAATTCGGGCAATTTCTAGCGCTAACTGGGGCTTACCTTGATTAATTAGCCATTGTAAGAAAGAAGCCATTGTGCGCTCATTAAGGCGACCGCCAAGAGAAAGGATACCCCACAGTATTCGGTGTAACCAGGTCATCTGTATCATCATCCGCACATCCCAGGTTGGGTGTTTTTGGTAGAATAAAACGCCCATGCGTCCCCGTTGAATTTCTCGATCAATCATTCGGGGAATTTGGTCTAGAGCAAAGGGTGGATGCCAGTGATAGCCAACGGCTTCAGGACATTTAATGAGTTTTAGTCCCAGTTGTTTGAGTCTAACGCCGAGTTCTAAGTCTTCCCAGCCGTAGAGTTGAAAGCGAGTATCGAAGAGTCCAGCTTTTTCTAACCATTTTCGTGCGATCGCAACATTCCCGGTTGCAAAGTAAGCGGCTGAAAAGTCAGTAAGCTTGTAGGGTTCCGATGTCGGATTATCGAAGTTATTGGTGTTGATAACCCAGCCGTAAGTGAATAAGCGATCGCTTCCTAATTGCTTCTGTCCCTGCACCAACGCATCAGCATGGGATTGGAGGAAATTCTCGGTAACGACCAAATCACTATCAATGAAGATAATCGTGTCACCTATCGCTTGTTCAACACCGAGATTTCGTGCAGCAGCAGGCCCCTTATGGTCTTGAGAAAGCGATCGCACATGAGGAAACTCACTTGGGTGTGAATCCAGCCACTCCAACGTACCATCTGTGGAACCGTCATCGACCAAGACAACTTCATAGCCACTGACAACGCTATCACCCCTGAGTTGCTGTTGTTCTATTGCCCTCAAGCATTTTTCAAGAATTGGTTTGCGATTGTAGGTGGGAATGACAACGCTGATAAACACTCTTGTTTTGTACCGTAGAATCTTATTGATTCATTCAGCCTATCAACTGTCTGAGCAAGAACGTTAGCACAGGTGGACTGAGGTTGCGGTGTCACATCACACGGTTGCTTCACCAAGCCGCAGCGAGGACTGAGAAAACGTCTTCCGAATCAAGTGGAGTTCAAGTCCTATATGATAAAGACCCAATTTCCGATCGCCAATACCCAATTGACCTGGGTTCGACTCTTCACGCTAAAATCATTGGGTTGAATACCTGGGACTAAATAGTGATATAAGCCTAAAGGCTTCATTTAGTTAACGCAACCTAAATCCTCATGCAAGTTGAATGGCAAACTGCCAAAACCTACGAAGATATCCTCTATCACAAAACGGACGGCATCGCCAAGATTACAATCAATCGTCCCCACAAACGCAATGCCTTTCGTCCAAAAACGGTATTTGAACTCTACGATGCCTTCTGTGATGCTCGTGAAGACACGAAGATTGGTGTCATTCTATTCACAGGTGCAGGTCCTCATACTGATGGGAAATACGCTTTCTGTTCCGGTGGTGATCAAGGTGTGCGCGGGAAAGCTGGGTATGTCGGCGATGATGGTGTTCCCCGCTTAAACGTCCTCGATCTACAACGATTGATTCGTTCTATGCCCAAAGTGGTAATTGCTTTGGTGGCTGGATATGCGATCGGAGGTGGTCATGTCCTGCACCTCATCTGTGACCTAACCATTGCGGCTGACAACGCCATTTTTGGTCAAACAGGCCCTAAAGTCGGCAGCTTCGATGGCGGATTTGGCGCTAGTTATCTCGCTAGAGTCGTAGGTCAGAAGAAAGCACGAGAAATTTGGTTTCTCTGTCGCCAGTACACGGCTTCTCAAGCACTAGATATGGGTCTAGTCAACTGCGTTGTACCAGTGGAACAGTTAGAAACGGAAGGTATCCAATGGGCAAATGAAATTTTAGCTCATAGCCCGATCGCAATTCGTTGCTTGAAAGCAGCATTCAATGCTGATTGTGATGGTCAAGCTGGCTTACAAGAACTCGCTGGGAATGCTACTTTGCTCTACTACATGACTGAGGAAGGTGCCGAAGGGAAACAAGCCTTCTTAGAGAAGCGTCCACCAGATTTTCGTCAATATCCTTGGCTACCTTAGTGTTCTTTAGTCTTTCATGCTCATGGGTACAGGTATATGAACCTGACCTATGTATTGATTTATCTTTGCTTATACTTCTAGAAAGAACAATTTAAACATCTATCTTAAGACATAAAATACTAAGTTTTTGAAATCTTTTCTTAGTTTCAACGACGTATTAAGATGCGATCGCTTTGCTGAAGTTTGCCAATACCTCATACTGTCGCTGCACAAACTAAATACTAAGAGTCTAAAGGCAAGAATCAAAAGGTCTAAGGAATCTTTTCAAGTTCTTAACCTTTCTTATGTACTCTAGAATGCAGCTAGTAAAACGCACATTCCTTGAGACAATTTATTAGCTGCCAAACCATCTTTTTTACGAAGGTAAATTAGTGGACAAATTCTAGTTTCCCAAATTAGTCAGCGTTCAAAACTAATTGTCGAATGAACCCTAAACTCCTCGCAACTCAGGCTTAAGCTGATGGAAAACCTTTGTCTTTACGACAAACTAAGACAACTTTTGTGATCTTTCAGCCCATACATGGCTGACTAATTCTTGTTAGTCACTAAATAGGCGAAATTTAGTGAAACCTAGCCTAGCACTATAAATTCGAGAAAATTGGAGAGTAGGAAATCATGAGTAACCCACTTGGTAGTCTCAAGGATATATCACTAGTAACCAACAATTTTGGAGACAAATCTGTCTTTAGAGATATTCTTCTCGATTGGTTCCGTTTTCTAGGCGGAAAACCTGGTGAAGTTGTAGTTGTGGATTGTGGTAGTGATGCCGAGACACAAGCAATGTACTGGCAGTTGTATCAAGAAGGTTTGATTGATAAATTGCAGGTTATCCAGTCAAATCATGAAGATAACTACGGTGGAAGTGAGACAGGATACATACAGGAATACACAGCTGCTGCAATTGCTAGCAAACCTTACATATTATGTTTTCATGCTGACACTCTACCTTACAGAGAAGGGCATGATAACTGGCTAGAGGAAGCTATTAGTTATCTTGATCGTGATGATGTTTTTTCTGTTGGTGGCTCGTTTAATCTTCCCTCAAAACATCATGATGCTTGGCTGGGATGGTACTACAGTAACAAGTGCAGCCTGAACTTTGCTTTGATGAAGCGGAGTACCTATATGAAGGCTATCCATGAATTTGCAGGTTCCTTTATTACTTCAGGATTTAAAGAGGAAAACCCTGCTGAAGCAACGAATCAGAGCAGGTATGTGCTTGAAGTTGCTTTTGAAGAGTACATAAAGCGCCACAATGTCTACACCTTATGCAAGGTTGAAGATCCAAACTGGACAGTATTTCATACAAATGCTCATGAAGATCGCTTAAAAAAGATTCGTGAGAAATATTTAGCCCGCAAAGGCATTGAACGCTATATCAATGTAGGCTTTTCTGATGCAGAGCCAATTCCAGCTAATGCACTTTACTATGGACAGCCTCCAGTTGCACTCATTAAAAGGTTGAAAATTGCTTTTGGACAATCATCTATAGGCCCTTACTGGCGGGAGCTTAAACAACGCTTTTCATCTAGAGTTGGCGATTCTAGTGAAGCAGTAAGCTAATAGCCTCAACTGGACTGGCAGAAATTGATTTTTCCTGTTATTAAGGAACACGCCCGTTTAGAGAACCTTGATGTTAAAAGCCTGAAGTTATTGCTATGCGGTAACTTCAGGCTCATCTAGTGACAAATTATCTAGATCACTTGCAACCTACAAACCGGAGGTTGCATTTTTAGAGGCATAACCGAGCGAGGTAACTCCTCACTGATGGCTATATGTCTAATATTCGCTCACCGTATAAGACTTATCGGCTTGGTAGTGCTTTGGGTGAAAATGAGAGTATTTGGTTGGCTCAAGAAATCCAAGACTGGTTGATTTCCAGACCAGGGTAGTATTAGGGAGTAGCGAACAGGGATAAAGCTCGAAGAGACAAATCCATAATTGTTGAAATAGTGCTAAACATTGAAAAGCTAAGCAAGTCTTACAGCAAGCGACAAGTTCTTCAAGATTTGACGCTGTACATCCCGCCTGGAGAGATTTATGGATTGCTTGGTCCAAATGGAGCGGGTAAAACTACAACAATTAATATCCTCTGTAATTTACTCCAAGCAGATAGTGGAGTTATTACTATTAACAATGAACTCATTTCAGAAGCAACGAAGTTGCTAATTGGGGTTGCTCCACAAGAAAACTTACTTTATAAAACCCTTAGCTGCGAGGAAAACCTGAATTTCTATGCTCAGCTCTATGGGTTAAAAACTCAGCAGCGTAGGCAACAAGTACAGACTTGTTTAGAAGCCGTTAACCTAGCAAACAGAGCAAAAAGCCCCGTTGAAACCCTCAGTGGCGGGATGCAACGGCGGTTGAATATTGCAGTCGCATTAGTGCATCAACCGAAGTTAGTGATTTTGGATGAACCGACGACTGGGTTAGATATTGAGGCACGTTATGAAATTTGGGACTTGATTCGGCGTCTGAAAAATCAGGGGGTTACAATTCTGCTGACGACGCACTTACTAGATGAAGCAGAACGTCTTTGTCAGAGAATCGGGATTCTGAAAGGTGGACGAATTGTTGCAGAGGGAAGTATGGAACAACTACGCCAATGCATTCCCGCGCAAGAGATTGTGGTGGTGCAGACATCCCAAGAGGAAAAAGCGATCGCACGCGCACAACAACTTGGCTTTACCCACCGACGCTACGGCAATGATTTAGCGTTTTGGCTACCCCAATCACTGGAATTAAAAGAAATTATCTCACACTTCGATGGGATTCCCCTCGACTCAATTGCTCGGCAACCCGTGCGCCTAGAACACATCTACGTTGAGCTGACACAAGCTCAAAAAATTTAGCACCAATGGGTGTAGAGAGCACCGAGCGAATTTTCTAAAAATGCTCGGAGCCAAAGCTTCGTCTTTCTAAGTAAGAAAGTGGTACAACAATCGGCCAAAGAATTGTTGCCAATGCCAACACCCCCCAAGACAACCACCGTTCAGCTACAGACAAGTCATTCTCCCGCTTGAAAACTTTCAAGCAGGTAGCAAAACAGTAGAAAGCTGTTGAGACGTAAAGCCCTGTCACAAATAAGACAAGCTCCTGCTGACTGATAGGGTTAAGAAGACACATAACCTAGCTCCCTTACTTAATAATTCTTAATATAAGATTAACAAAATCAACTTAATTGCAGTTTATGGTAAAAAACTTTGTTTGAGTAAAGCTACTTCTAAAGATAAGGTTTCTTGAGCTACACGAACAGTATATTACGCCAATTTTACAATCGGTGGTATTCGTATAGTGAGTGAGAAAAAGCAAGGTGATGCGTATAATTTCTGCATCAAAGATTACAGAAACAATAGATATAAGTAGATGAGAACCAAGCCTCAAATAGGTGGCGAGGCTGTAATTCTTTAACAGGATGGGGTTTGTAGTGTTGATAAAGCTTACACAAAATCAAACATTATGGTGCATATTGGTGAAAGCTAAACAAGCGAGTTCACTCTTGATAGTCCTGTACAAGTCTCTTCAGGCAATGCCAATAGAGGCACTTTAGCCAGGAAGTCACGTCTGATATAGGGAGCATTCTAGTTGAGCGATTACTTCAGAACGTTGAAAAATTGTGGTGGGTATAGTTTATGAAACTGAGAATTCTGGCTACTGTGTTACTCTTTGCTCCCTCTTTGTTAATGGCTCCAACTCAAGCACAGAACCCTGACCAAGTTAGACAACTGCAACTAACTGGGGGCTGTAGACGATGCAATCTCATTGGGGTAGACCTTAGAGAGGCGAAGCTAAACAATGCCGACTTCAGCCATAGTGACCTGATTGGTTCTTTCTTAAGTAATGCCTCTCTAAGTAGTGCTTCCCTAAAGCGGGCAAATTTAGGTGGTGCTGATTTGAGTGGTGCTGACCTTAGTGATGCGCTGTTATGGGGAGCCTACCTGAGGAATGCCAGCCTGAGTGGAACTAATCTCAGTGGAGCAAACCTGGAGTACGCTGACTTAAATAATGCCAATCTAAGTGTTACTAACCTAACAGGTGCTAATCTAACTGAGGCTGAACTTAGGGGAGCCGACCTGAGTGGTGCTAACCTGAGTGGTGCTGACTTGAGCGCAGCTGACCTGAAGGGTGCAAATCTAAGTGGTGCTAACTTGAGCGGTGCTAATTTGAGTAAGGCTGATATGAGTGATACAGACCTGAAAGATGCAGTCTTGTGTAATACGACCACGCCCAAGGGAAAATTGTATAACCGTGATTGTTCCTAGACCAGCGCGGCAGAAATAACTGACCCGTAAAACTTCCCCATCTCCCCATCACCCAGTGAAGTTGTCAGAAACTTTTGCCTTGATGCACTAGCAAGTCCTTGAGTTGCTCAACTGAGTCAGACAAGTCTAAACAAACCGTCTTGAATCTGTTTTGAGTCAAGACGGTACGGATAAGTTAATCAAGTTGTTAAAAGCGACTCTCGACGTTCACTACCTCTGACCGCTCTGATGAGGAGTTTAATCCTCCGTTGGTAGTGACGAAGTGGAGGAAGCGACAAAAACTCCACACCGCCGTTAGTCCTTAATTATTCCACCGTCCGTACATCTGCCGTCGCTCTCCTTCGATGTACGATGCTGAGTCACTGCGGTATAACCCTCATCCGGTAGCCTTTTTCTTAACTCCTGACAGGTTACTGCATTAGTAGTGGAATTCTATTCTCTCAATAGAGAGAATCCCTTATAGTGTTTTTACCTCTCTTTAGATGGGGCTTTATAAGAGGGGACGGGAGGGTCATCCCATCCGCAGCCCAAGTTGATTGTCCTTTATTGTTTGTCAAAGATACAAATAACAAAGAACCAACAACAAACAACAATTTCATCAGCTTAATCGCTAAGGGATGTCTAAGAAGTTAAAAAAGTCTTTTCTCGTGCTTGTGGGCATAGTAATAACGCTAAGTGCTTGTAATGAAGTTACTGAGCGCTCTGGGCAGACAACAACGCCTGTCAGTCCCTCGCCAGCACCTCACGCGAGTGAAACTCTCAACCAGAATCCTGCGATCGCGAAAACTACAACCAATACACAGACCGAGCGGCAAAATTATAAGCCTATTTCGCTTTCTGAGATTGCTGATACCGAGGCGATTGGTAGCGATCCAAAAGCACTTGCCCTCTCTGCTTTTGGTAAGAGCGGAATAGAAGGAGGTTCACAGCAGGTAACAGTGGATTATCCTCAACCGAATCAAGCGGTCGTAATCATCACTCAACTGGGTGTCGCCGATGATTCGGTTCGTGGCATCAGGTATCGTGCTGAATTTGTGCCGACGACAAAATCAGCCCAGGCACAGAAGCAATGGGAGATAGTATGGGCGGGTTCCCAGGTGACTTGTCAACCAGGGCGTGGTCATCAAGATTGGTCTAAGGAACTGTGCTTATAGATCACCCTGAAACAGGGGTAGTGTCAAAGACGCTCCCCCCAATTAAGCCTGACTAAGCTAATGTGCATTCAAATTGCCTGTAGGGAGCAGCCTAAATGCTTGCTAATGCTAGGTTTTCCCATTTTGAGTTTTGAATTGCTTAGATATCACCGCGAATTTCTTCAACAACGCCATCACGAAGCAGAATTTCGACGTTCATTTTCCGTACCAGGTTATCGCCTGGTTCAATGCGGAAAAAGCTTTCCATCTGCCCTTGACTCACTTCTTGGTCAATCTCCAGCATCTGCACTTGTTGAAGTTGCTGTAACTGCTGATTTTTCTGCTCTAGCAGTTCACTTTTCTTTTGATTGACCTGAACTTGAATGCTTTCAATTTGCTGCATGACTTGGGTGCCAGAGGGTTGCAGACTTTGCTTTTGAATTTCTGCGATCGCTCGTTGCCCTTGCATGTCTAATTGTTGCAGTTGTGAGTCAATTTGGTTAATCTGCTCCTGAAGTTGTTGCTGAACCTCATCCTTCCATCGTGGTGTGACGATGGTTTTAATATTGACAGGTCGCTTCAAAAGTAGGCTTGATTTCAATTCGTCCATATATGTTGCGCTAGGTAGAGCTGAAGGGATAAAGGTTCGTACTAACAGAGGTTAACCAAAAGTTGAGGTATGAAGGGTTCAGCTTACGGCTGCCCACCTTCCACTCTTCTAACTTTCCGACCTCAGGCAAACAACCCGTTAATAATATCGCGATAGCGTTCCGTGACGATGGGTCGCCGGACTTTCAGTGTTTGAGTCATCATGCCATTTTCTATTGAAAACGGTTCAAGAATCAGCTTAAACGCACCAATGCGATCATCAGGGCGGTAGCCAGGGCGATTTTGGACTTCCCGATTTAGTTCGGTGCGGAATAAATTCTGAACCTCTTTACTGTCAAGATCAATAGTTTTCCGGAACTCCTCTGTTGGGGTAGCAGCTTGATTGGGAACTGAGTCTGGTAGAGGCAGGTGCAACTTCTCTGAAGCTGCCCATTGCTGGAGAGCTTCGAGATTAGGGACAATTAATGCACCAAGCGATCGCTGGTCTTGTCCTACAAGGATAATTTGGTCAATATAAGCACTGCGTAGACAAGCATCCTCAATCGGCTGTGGCTCAATATTTTCGCCATTTGTCAACACAATCGTATCTTTTGCCCGTCCAGTCAGTACTAAATCGTTCTGGGGGGTCAGCAAACCCAAATCACCGCTATCAAACCAACCTTCTGGATTGATTGCCTTAGCTGTTGCTTCCGGGTTTTTGTAATAACCCTTCATCACCTGTGAACCTCGGATGAGAACAAGACCGCGTTCACCCACAGGTAGAGGTTTACGGGTTTCGGGGTCAACAATCCGAATTTCTGTCTCCAGCATGGGGGGGCCTGAGGAATAGCGTAAATTACGCCAGGGTCGGCGCACATTCGTGACGGGAGAGGTTTCTGTCAAACCATAGCCCACCAGCACTTCAATGCCAATAATCTCAAAGAAATTGTCTAAGTGCCTTGCGAGAGATCCCCCACCACTAATCAGTTGCTTGACTTGTCCCCCAGTTGCTTCGCGGACTTTTTGATAGACCAATTTATCGGCTAGTTGGTGAACCGGCCAAAGGGCAGCCGCCTGAACACTGGCGCTTAAGCGTTCGATAGCTGAAGGGTTTAAATTATCTAAGCTCATTCCCTGCGACAAACGCCGTGCTTCAATGTAGCGTTGACTAACACCTAAGAAGTTTTGCACGAGTTTTTGCTTGTTCGCAGGTTGTTCGCGGAACTGCTTCTGGATGCCCTCATAAATGGATTCCCACAGTCGGGGGACACCAACCATTAGATTAGGCTTGAAGTCTCTGAGGTCTTTTTTTACGTTCCGCAGGTTCGTGTACATCTGGGTACAGCCTTGGGAAAGGATATAGTACTCTACCGATCGCTCGTAAACATGCCAAGTGGGGAGAATAGAAAGAACGCGATCGCCTGGTTGTGGCGTTAATACATCACTATAGGTTCTGACTTGGTGCAGCAGATTGCCATGCGTTAGCATGACTCCTTTCGGTTTGCCACTGGTTCCAGAGGTATACATCAAGGTCGCTAATGTCTCCTTGTTTTGGGAGACGGGTGTCAGTTGGTGGGATGCGCCTACTGCCATTAACTGAGAGAAGTTAAGTATTTTTAGAGTTTCATGTGACGTGGCACTGTCGGCTGGTTCTTCATCAGAGAGGAGAACCACTAACTGAAGCGGAAGAGAATCCAGATGAGTGCCCAATTTTGTCAAGGTGTTGAGGTCTTCAACAACCAAGCCAGTGCTGCCACTCTCTGCCAAAATAAACAGTAATTCCTCACGTTCTGCCTGAGCGCCACGCACAACATCAGCCGCACCTGATGTTATGATGCCCTGATCGGCAATTAGCCAGCGAGGGCTGTTGTCAGCAAACAAGGCAATACGTGCAGGGATACCTGTTTCATCCAATGATCCTTGGAAACCCAAGGCTTGCAACCCCGCCGCAAATTGCTGAATTTGTTGATACAACTGGGCATAAGTGAAAGTTGAAGGTGCGCCTTTGTGTCCTCCAACTGCATGAGGGTCTTTTAGGGCAACGATAGTCTTAAACTGCTGGGCAGCAATCGGCCAGATTTCTGGCAGAGACTGCACTGAAGAACAGTCAACTAAGCGTTTTTGGTTAGCACGCTCTTGCGGAGTACGTTGAAAAGAACGGTGGTCGGCAGGGCTATTTTCTGACATGACTCAATCCCCTAAGTGGATCGGACTGCTTGTGTTTTTACCATACTCTTATACGAACTCAGAATAAGAGTATGTAGTGGACACAATTCTTTCCGTCCTCAGAAAGGCTTGTTGCTTACGCTCCAAGGCACTCTAATAAATTATTTCCGGGGGACAGTAAATAAATTAGCAGATTCGATTTGCACTTCGCTAATGCTTGCGATCGCACTGTCACTTCACCGGAGCGCCTCGCATGATTTGATCCTACCTTTCGTTCAAGTGTGTCATTTGTTTGCTGGAGGGCAGAGGAAGATATTTTATAATTTCCTTCCTTAGAGGGGTGTTGTCCTCTTTTATGAAAGATAACTGTTGTTTTTTAAATAAATGTTAAGCAGAATTTATAAAAAAATATTGCAGCTTCTTGAGTGCATTGCTAAAGTGTGCATAGATAGTTAATTCTGGTAGACGCTCGTATTGAGGAGACGTACCATCTATGCTCTACATCGCCCCTGAATCTTTACCGATTCAGTGATTCCAGAATTGCCTAATTAGGTATTTCTCCAACGGCGAAATCCCAAGCTTCGGAGCAAAAGCTCTAAGAAATACCTTTGTTGCTCGTTTGACTCGGCTTATGGCTACTCCCTTCGTGTTCCTGACTTGCAGAGCTTCATGTTGCCAGTCAAACTCAACGTTTACTGAATTTTTACTGAATGACATTTCTCCGATTTATCTACAAATCTGAGGTTTAAACACCAAGTCTTCTGGGAAATGTCTGTCAAAAATTGAGTCCAACTCGTACTCCAATCATGAGTCATTGTTTGTCTCGCTGCGTGCGAGTGGGATGCTTCATCTGCACTCATTTGATCGCCAAGTACTCGCTAACGGCGTAGTGAGACCATAACTGTAGAGGTTTTAATTTATGAACGTTCAAGGAAAAACAGCCCTAGTTACTGGGGCTTCCCGTGGAATTGGGCGAGCGATCGCTCTGGAATTAGCAAAACAAAACGTAAAACGCTTGTTGTTGGTTGCCCGGAACCGCCAACGGTTAGCGGAAGTAGCAACAGAAGTTGAAGCGCTGGGCGTAGAAGTCGTAATCTTGGCTTTGGATTTAGCTCAACCTGTAGAGGTGAATATTGCGATCGCGCAAGCATGGCGAAATCACGGGCCGATTCATCTACTCATCAACTGTGCTGGCGTTGCCCACCAAGCGCCTTTTTTGCAATCCCGACTGCCGAATGTACAGGAAGAGATTGCGATTAATTTGATGGGAATGTACACAATGACTCGTTTAGTTGCCCGACGCATGGCAACACAACGGGAAGGGACGATTGTTAATGTTTCTAGCTTAATGGGGAAGGTGGCAGCACCGACGATGGCGACTTATTCAGCTACGAAATACGCGATTTTGGGGTTTACCCAGGCTTTACGGGGTGAGTTAGCTACCCACAATATCCGGGTGATAGCATTGCTTCCATCCCTAACTGATACTGACATGGTTCGAGATTTGCAGTGGTTTCGCTGGGTGATGCCAACGACTTCGCAGAAAGTTGCTCAAGCACTTGTCACTGGCTTGCAAAAAGAATCACCGGAAATTCTGGTGGGATGGCAAAGTCATTTAGCTGTGTGGTGCAACCGCATTGCACCTTGGCTATTGGAGAAGATTTTACTGATGGCAGCACCCTTGTCAAAGGATAGGCAAAAACGCTATCTAAGGTTTAAACAGGCTGGGGTAACGTTGCGTTAAAGTCTTTTGCCAAGGGGAGTCTCAATCGCACTGACTTTAGGAAATTTAGTAGTTTACTGGAAAAACCTGGATTGGGGGGGGCTTCCCCCCCAAACCCCCCTTCTGGGGGACGGAGTGCCTACCTAGAGACCCCCTGCACAAGTTAGGGGTAATCCATGTTCACGAGAGAAAGTTCGCAACACTATAAATTACATTTTGACTACTTGACCAATCTCCACAAGAGAGTTTTGCGGTCTTTAAAACTTATTTTCTCTTCGTACACAAGCTCAAATTTGTAGTTTTTAGACTTCTGAAGTTCCGAACGCAATAAGGAAGTAGGAGGAGTGATTTCTAGCAAAAATACATCACTAAAGTTTTTTGAAGTTTCTAATAGCTTTTTTTGGCTCAGATCTTGTACCTTTTTTTTATTCTTGAAGAAAGGGTTAGCGAGGGTTTGAAGTAGCTGAAGATAAGATTTTGATTGAGAAAACTCTGTAGTTTCTTCCGGACTATTTACTAGTTGTAAGCGCACTTTGGGGTCAAGTGCATAGCTCATTGACAAAATCCGATTGTAGTTGCTGTCGCTCCACAAAAGAGGAGCAGGAGACTGGTTAATAATTTTAGCGACTCGTACATTGTAATAATCACTGTACTTTGTCCACCAGGTATCCGATTGAGCAACTAAGCTACAAGAGATTATTCCGCAGGAAATCAGGATAATCGTAATTAACCGCCAAAACATAAACTGCCATCTACTAGGAGCTATATTACTCAGTTTTGTGGAGAGTAGATAGGCAACAGCGAGTTGAATTCCGAGATAGCTAGGTAGGTGATATCGAGCAATCGTTGAGCGTTGTCCTCCTGACTTTAAATCTAGTAACACAAGAGGCAAAGTCGTTGCTGCCATTAGGATTAAAACAAATAGCCAAACTGATTTTGGTGCTTGACGAAAAAGAAAATAAATTGCGTAAGCTACCAATAAAAAAATCAGTAGCATCAAGTAAGTGATGGGAGAATCATAACTAAATACCAGACTGAAAGGGTCTTGGCTTGCCACTTGCACATCAAGGAAGGCATGAATAAGATTAGCTACCCAACTTTGATAAAAGCTCAGGGGAGATAAGCTTTCAGTAGTCCATTCCCACTGTTCGTAAGCTTGACGTTTGTTATTGAGAAAGATGAAAAGCCAGGGCGAAAACAGTAACAACCCTGATGTTGCCGCTAAGATGTAAGATTTGAGACGTTGACTCCATTGAAAGCGCTCCCTGATAAGTACATAAATTCCTTGTGCGATCGCAACCATTCCTGAAAAGAGATGAGAATACAGTGATAAGGCTAAAGTAAGCGCATAAATTATCCAACTCCGTTTGGTTTGGACTCGTAGGGCATAGAGTAAAGAAGCGCTTGTAAGCAAAACACTTACTGTCCACAAGCTATACTCCCGGACTTCCTGGGCATACAGGAGATGAATCGGTGAAACGGCAACTAAAGCAACTGCTATCCAGCCAGTTAACGACGAATTAAATAGTTCTAGGCATAGCCAATACAGGCAAGGAAAGGCAAAAAGACTAATCAAGGCGGGTAAACGTCTTTTTACCGCTACCGATGAGCCAAATAACTGTTCCCAAAATCTTGCCTTGATGTAGTACAACGGTGGATGTATCGAGTCTTCTGAGGCTAAAACCTTTAGAGTATCAACTAAACCTCTTTCGGTATTAGGACGTTGATATTTTTGTAACTCCTCAATGCCAATTTCCTCCCCTGTGTAGGTGGCTTCGACAACTTCCTCTGTTGTGTAACCTGCAATTCGTAATGAACTGTAAGCTTCATCACCCCAGTAGACTTTTTGGTCTAGGTTAATGAATCTAAAAAAGATACCTAGAAACAACGCAACGATAGCTAAAAACCGTATTCCAGACAGCGAAAACTTCAAAGACTTGAGCAATTAATTCTCCTTCATACAAAGTCTCGCTCTCTACTGAAAACTTCCAGAAAACGGTAGTTTAAGTATCTTGGCTGTCGCAGTTGATTTTGAAGACAGAAGCGAGATGATTAGTGATTCTGTGTGATGGAACTTTTAACGCAAGGTTAGCTAAGCTTTTAGCCTCCATAGCAAAGTTTGGCGGTCTTTAAAACTAATTTTCTCTTTATACACAAGCTCAAAGTTATAATTTTTATACTTCTCCAATTCGCCACGTAGTAGAGAATCAGGAGGTGTACTTTCCAGGAAAAATACATCAGTGAAATTTTGTGGAATTTCTGGAAGCTTTTCTTTGGAGATTTCTGGAACTTCGGATGGAATCTCTACTAACTGTAGTCGTACTTTTGGACTAAGTAGATGGCTAAGCGCAAGAATTCGATTAGGGGCGCTATCACTCCAGACTAAGGGCGCAGGAGACTGATTAATAATACGCGCTACCTGGGCATTGTGGTAGTCCGTGTATTTAGTCCACCAAGTGTCTGATTGGGCAATTAACGCACAAGAAACTACTCCGCAAGAAATCAGAGCAACGGTGATGAATCGCCAAACCGTCTGCTGCCACTGAGCAGAAACAGAACCTAATTTGGTCGATAAAAGATAGGCAACGGTAAGTTGAATTCCTAAATAGCTAGGGAGTTGATACCTGGCAATTGTTGAGCGTCTTCCGCCTGAAATTAAATCAGGTAGCACGAGAGGCAATGTTGTTGATGCCATCAGCACTAAGAGGAGTAGCCAAACTGATCTTGGTGCTTTGCGAAAGAGAAAGTACATCGCGTAAGTGACCAAAACCACAATTGGAATAATTACATAAGTTGTAGGTTGATCATAGCCAAATGGCAAGTCAAAAGGGTCATGGCTTCCAATTTGTACATCAAAGAAACCACGAACTAAATTTGTTAGCCACCGTTGATAAAAGTTTAGCTGGGAGATGTCTTGAACAACCCATGCCCAGCCTTTACTAACCCGACTTTCTTGCTTGATAAAGATGAGAATCCAGGGAATAAAAAGTGCTAATCCTACGGCTGCGGCTAATAGGTAATCCCTTAATCTTTTACTCCACCGCCAACCGTCGAGGCTTAGGACATAAATTCCGTGTCCAAGCACTACCATGCCGGAGAATAAATGGGAGTAAAGTGCGATCGCAATACTCAGCGCATAGAGGCTCCAACTCCCCTTGGTTTTGACTCGGACAGCGTACAATAAGGAAGCCGTGGCGAACAAAACACTGACTGTCCATAAGCTATACTCCCGGACTTCCTGAGCATACAGTACATGAATTGGCGAAACAGCCACTAATGCGATCGCGATCCAGCCAGTCAAAGACGAACCAAATAATTCCCAACACAGCCAGTACAGGCAAGGGAAAGCAAGAAGGCTAATCAACGCAGGCAGACATCGTTTTATCCCTACCGAGATGCCGAACCACTCCTCCCAAACTCTCGCCATGATGTAGTACAACGGCGGATGGTGAGGCGCTTCTGTCGCTATCACTCTTAGAGTGTCACCTACGGTGCGTTCAGGATTGGCGTTTTGATAGTTCAGCAACTCCTCGACACTCAGTTCACGTCCCGTGTAAAGTGCTTGAACAATTTCCTCGGCTGTATAGCCAGCAATTCTGGAGGAACTGTAAGCCTCATCACCCCAGTAAACTTTTTGATCGAGATTAACGAACCGAAAAACGATACCCAGAAGCAGCACGACGATGAGTAAAAACTGCACTCCCGTCAGTCGCAACTTCCAAGATTGGGCTAATTTACCGTCCATCACACCACACCTTCCCACAAAACCATTCCTGAACCTAAACACGTAGGAAGGAAAGATCGTTTTGTTATAGAGTACCAGCAGACCAAATACCTGTCAGCTATCAGCGTTCAGCTATCAGCTATTGCTGCCAAACCCTGAATTGATTGGGGAAAAGAAGCAAGATTGCTGAGAGTGATGCCAATCGCTTTCAAAAGACAAGGCATCCTTCTTCGATCCCTAGCTTTATAAGTATGGGATAAAGCTGACGCTTCGTCTGATCGGGCTACGATCATCACGTACTACCCACGGCTGCTATGTTGACTGCACGCTTACGCAAATTTCTAACAGGTTCTACCTCTAAAGTGTCCACCGCTCAGGTGAGGTTTTGGTTGAGCTTGAGCTTGACATTTGCGGCAATTTACAGTCTGTTAGCGCTGCGAGAGGCGTTTAGTAGTGAGTATGTGGTGCAGGATGATGCGCGGCAGCACGTTTTCTGGATGCAGCGGTTTATTGATCCAGAGTTATTTCCCAATGATTTAATTGCAGATTATTTCCAATCCGTAGCTCCAGCCGGCTACTCCACGCTCTATCATTTAGCAGCATTTTTGGGGATTAATCCCTTAACGTTCAATAAGTTTTTGCCGCTGGCAATTGGGTTAGTGACAACGGCATACTGTTTTGGTGTCTGTTTGGAGATGTTGCCAATACCTGCTGCTGGATTTGTTGCGGCGTTATTGTTAAATCAAAATCTCTGGGTTGAAGATGACTTAGCCTCCGCAACGCCTAGAGCGTTTGTGTATCTACTATTTCTCGCGTTTTTGTACTATTTATTGCGGCGTTCCTTGCTGCGTTGTTTGGTTGCGATCGCGCTTATCGGCTTATTTTATCCCCAGTGTATTTTCCTCAGTGCGGGTGTCTTAATTCTGCAACTGGTGAAATGGGAAAATGGACAGCTTCGTCTTACTCAAGACAAACGAGATTATCGGTTCTGCTTTGCTGGACTGGGAGTAATTATTCTTGTCATGTTACCCTTTGCCTTGACTTCTTCTGAGTTTGGGCCTGTCATCTCAGTCGCCCAAGCGAGACAATTACCTGAATTTGCTCCAGATGGACGATCTGAATTTTTTCAGGAATCATTTGCAGATTTTTGGTTCTCAGGCGAACGGAGTGGGATGTTTCCCAAATCACTATTTACACCTGTAACCCTTTGTACAGGGTTATTGTTACCTGTGCTGTTGAAATTTCCTTCTCAGTTTCCTTTAGGGCAACAAGTTAGGTCCAGTGTGCTGGTTTTACCGCAACTGCTGTTGGTATCTGTCGGGATGTTTTTTGCGGCTCATGCACTACTGTTTAAACTACACCTGCCTAGCCGTTATACCAGTTACAGCTTTCGGCTAATTGTAATTTTAGCTAGTGCGATCGCCTTGAGTTTGATTGTTGATGCCGTTCTGGGTTGGGCATCATCGCCAACTCAATCCCCTCTTCCCCAACGGCAGTTCATCGCCCTCACAACAACAGCCCTCATCGGCGCAACCCTGATTCTGTATCCTAGCTTCATCAAGAGCTTCCCCATGACTGCCTACGAAGTCGGAGAGGTACCTGAATTGTATGAATTCTTTCAGCAGCAGCCTAAAGATAGCCTGATTGCCTCGCTAGCTAGCGAAGTGGATAACATTCCAACATTTACTCAGCGGTCAATCTTAGTAGGGAGAGAATATGCAATTCCCTACCATTTGGGCTATTATCGTCAATTTCGTCAACGGGTAAGCGACCTCATCCGCGCTCAATATAGTCCTGATTGGGCAGAAGTCCAAACGTTTATTCAAAAGTACGGTATAGATTTTTGGCTCTTGGATCAAAATGCTTTTACACCAGACTATTTAGCCAACAATGAATGGCTCCAGCCGTTTGAGCCAGCGATAGGGGAAGCGCTGGCGAGAGTCAAGCAGGGAACTATCCCTGTAGTGAGTCGCGTCATAGATGACTGCTTGGTTACAAAGACACAGAATCTCGTTGTTTTAGAAACAGCTTGTCTTCAATCAAAACGATGAGCCATCTGTTGCTAGGAATCACCCCTTGTGCCACTTAAACGGGCGGAATGTAGACTTGAGTAACTTGAGAGATTTTTTGATTGATTTGTTTATGAGGTAACCTCTTAAGAATCCCCGCCCTCAAGCTCTGCTAGAGTAGGAAGCTTCAATAACTTGACTTGAGTTGGGTTAAATATTACACGCTTGTAGAAGTGTCCTGACGAGTGGGACAGGGTATGACAGTGGCAGCGATGCCACCTGTAGTCTGAGGTGCCTAACGAGGAGAAGATGACAAACGCCCCCAATCCAGGCAACGAACCTGAATCCAATACAGGGAATAAACCAGAACAGGCTTCTACCAGGCGTTTACGGCGACGATATCGGCGTCTAGGTCTTGCTCTTGGTGTAATTTTTCTTGCCGGACTCGGTGGCGGGATTGGCTTTGGCTGGTTTTTTGTCCAGCGGCAATTAGCGCCACTGGTGGAGAGAAACGTTGAACGGCTCCTCAATCGTCCCTTGCAGTTGGGAGAAGTGGAGAGCCTTACCTTCAATGGCTTGAATTTTGGGGCGGCTAGCATCCCAGCAACAGCAACAGACCCTGACAGAGCGACAGCAAAGGCGGTAGAAGTAGCGTTTAACCCCTTGCAATTCCTGTTGACTCGCACGCTAGAACTGGAAATCACTCTAGTTGAACCGGATGTCTACCTTGAGCAGAACAAAGAGAGACAGTGGGTTTCCACTAAGCTTCAGCCTCAAGAGAAGGGAGCAATTGATGTCAAGCTTCAGGTATTGCGATTTCGGGATGCTGATGTCGTACTGGTACCCCGGTCACAAGCGGGTAAACTTCAAGCCCCTGTAACCGTTGTCGTACCGTCTGGGGAAACTCGTTTTCTTGAAAACAATAAGTTAATCAAGTTCGAGTTAGCAGGTCAGCTAGCTCGCGGAGGAAATTTCACAATTGAGGGACAAAGCCGCCCCTCGGTTCAACAAACTAATTTAGTGGTTGCTGGGCAGAACATTGTCGCCACAGAACTCAGTCGCTTGCTTCAACTGCCACTAGTGCTTCAAGCGGGTAACCTGGATGGCAATTTGGAAGTGCGATTTGAGAAAGAGCAACCGTTGAAGTTTTTTGGAACGGCAAACCTGGAAAATATTACAGCCAGAATTCCCCAGCTTCCGAAACCTTTTACCAATACAAATGGACGGTTGCGCTTTCGAGAGACACAAGTGCGGCTGGAAAACGTTAAAACGCTTTTTGGTCAAATTCCTGCTGAAGCAAATGGGGTAGTCGATACCCAGTCAAATTACAATCTGACAGCCCGGACACAACCTGTTGCCGTGAAGCAGGTGTTGCAGACGTTTAATTTTAAAGAATTGCCAGTAACAGTATCGGGACAAGTCCAAACTGCCTTGCGAGTGACTGGGCCTCTGGCTAAACCTGTTGTTTCTGGAGAAGTCGTCACAACGAAGCCTGCTCTAGTTGACCGCGTGAATTTTCGAGCAATTAGTGCCAAATTTGGCTTCGTCGATTCCAGGTTAACGATTAGCAATCTCCGAGCCATACCAACTGTAGGAGGGGTAATAACAGGAAATGGCAGGGTACAACTGGGTGAGAAGGGGGGCGTAGTCTTCGACGTTCAGGCGGCTAATGTTCCCGGAGATGCGATCGCCAAAAACTACAATGTCAACCTACCTGTTCCAATTGGGGCAGTCTCAGCGAGAACCCAGATTTTTGGCTCCCTCGACAATCTCCAAAACCTTCGTGCTACAGGTTCAGCAAATCTCAATGTTGCTGGCGGTAGTGTCATCGCGAACAATGTACAGGTAATCGGTAAGCGCTTCAGCACCCAAGTCCGAGCCTCCGGTGTCCAGTTAGATCGTCTTGCCCAAGTCCCACTCTCGTTACAAGGTCCAGTTTCCGGTAATTTCAACCTTTCTGGCTCTCTGGATTCCTTCAGCCCTTCCACAATTCGGGGTAATGGTTCAGCGAGCTTAAATATTGCTGGAGGTAACGTTACAGCCAATAATATCCAACTCGCTAACGGGCGCTTCAGCACCAAAGTTCGAGCCTCCGGTGTGCAGTTAGAGCGTCTTGCCCAAGTTCCACCATCATTACAAGGTCCAGTTTCCGGTAATTTCAACCTTTCTGGCCCTCTGACTTCCTTCAGCCCTTCCACAATTCAGGGGAGTGGCTCAGGGAGCTTGAATATCGCGGGAGGGACTGTCACCGCCAGCAATGTCGAACTCCGCAATGGGAACTTTACCGCTCAAGTCCAAGCCGCTGGTGTGCAATTAGGGCGTCTTGCTCAAGTACCACCCGCATTGCAAACTCCCGTTTCTGGCAACTTTAATCTCTCTGGAAGTTTGACATCTTTCAGTCCGTCCACGATTCGCGGTAGTGGTTCAGGACGATTGAATATTGCCGGAGGGACTGTCACGGCAAGGAACGTGCAACTCCGTAACGGTCGTTTTACCGCCCAAGTTCAAGCCTCTGATGTGCAGTTGGGTCGTCTTGCCTCAGTACCGCCATCTTTACAAGGTGGGGTTTCTGGTAACTTCAATCTTTCTGGAAGTTTGACATCCTTCAGTCCTAGCACTATTCAAGGTAGTGGTTCAGGACGATTGCAAGTTGACGGAGGCACGATTACCGCCAACAATGTCCAACTGCGTAATGGTAATTTTGAGGTTGCAGTTGAGACATCCGATGTACCGTTGGAGCGTTTTACCCAGGTGCCGCCCTCGTTACGAGGTGGTTTAGCTTCTGGTCGCTTCAACCTCTCTGGTAGCCTCGCGTCCTTTAGTCCCAGCACGATTCAGGGTAGTGGTTCAGGACGATTACAGCTTGGTGAAGGTACGCTCACAGCGAGTAATGTACAACTACGCAATGGTCGTTTTGAAGCTGTTGTCGAATCTAGTGATGTCCAGTTATCAAGATTTTCCCAAGATTTACGAGGAAACCTCGATGGTAGACTCAATGTTTCTGGTTCCTTAGCGGCGCTTTCACCTTCTGGGATACGAGCTGATGGGCAGCTAAGTTTTAGTGAAGGTGTTGCGTTTATTGACAAACCCTTGACAACATCACTCTCGTGGAATGGTCAACAACTAACGATTCAACAGGCAAATGCTGAAGGGTTCGACGCTAGCGGTGTTGTAAGTCTCAACCCTGCAAATCCTGGAGTCCAGGCAATTCAAGCATTTAACCTCAATGTTCGCGCTACAGATTTGAATCTGCAACAGCTAGGGGAAATCCTACCTAATACAGTGGATGTAGCAGGACGAGCAGATTTTGACGGTAGCATTGCGGGTACAGTTTCTGCTCCCAATGTTAATGGAACGCTGGCACTGCGAGATTTTGTCGTTGCGGGTTTGAGGTTTGAATCCCCATTAGAAGGAAACGTGAATACAGTACCGGGGCAATCACTGAACCTCAATCTAGAAGGTGAGACTGATCAGATTCGGGTGGCGATAGCACCGAACAACCAACCCATCTCATTTTTCATCCAGCGTGGCGATGCGATCGCTAGCGGTGAGCGACAAGGGGAAGTGTTGCGGGTTAGTACACAAGATTTTCCGATCGCAATTATAAAAGAACTCGCACCTGTCCCGGCTGCGATCGCAACTCAACCCTTCTCCGGTACAGTCTCCGGCAACCTAGACGTAAACCTCAATACCTTTGCTGTTTCGTTTAATGATTTGGCGCTTACGGGTCCAATCTTTGACCCCCGTACAGGCGACGACTCCCCCGCAATCAATAGTCGTTACTTGCTTTCTGGTACAGTTGCCCGAACTGCTACGGGTCCTGTATTTCAGAACCTGCAACTCCGGGTTGAACAGGGAGAACTCGAAACCCTCTTGGCTGCTCTAGAAGTATTCAACCTTACCAATCTAAGCCCTAACTCCGACGGTACGATTGAGGCTCCCGTCGCGGTGAACTTAGAAAACGAATCTCTGCAAACACAACTGCGCCGTCTTTCAGAAATCGAAGCCCTAGCGCAACAACGTGAAGCTCAAGCAGCTACCTCCCCCTTACCAGATATTAACTTAGTGGATGGTCGCTTTAGTGGCACAGTTCAGGTTGATGGCTCTTTAGCCTCTGGCATCACCGCCCAAGTTAATATCCAGGGTGAAAACTGGGAATGGGATACTTACAACGTTGACCAGGTAAGTATTGTTGGTGAAGGCAGCTTTCAAAATGGTGTCATTACCCTGCTACCACTGCGTATCCAATCGGGAGACAGTCTAATTTCCTACGCTGGCACCATTGGTGGTGAGGCGCAATCCGGACAGCTACAGCTACGAAATATCCCCATCGACGAGTTGCAAACCGTTTTGCAAAGAACTCAGAATGTACCACCAGCACTGTCTGGCTTCACGGGTTTGTTGAATGCCACCGCTACACTTTCAGGAAGTATTAACAACCCCCAAGCCAGAGGCGAACTAAGCATCACTGATGCCACAATCAACAGAACACCTGTACAATCCGCTCAGGGTGGCTTCAGCTACGCCAATGCTCGCCTCAACTTTGGCAGCACTGTTCTGGTTTCTGGCACTGACCCCCTTAACATCAACGGTAGTATCCCGTACAAGCTGCCTTTTGCGTCTGTGAAACCAGCAGATAACCAAATAGCGCTTAACATTGATGTCCAAAATGAGGGACTCGCTTTCTTAAATCTCCTTTCCGGAGGTCAAGTGACTTGGGTTGATGGACTCGGTGATGTGCAGCTAGCCATTTCTGGAACGCTTGACCAAGATGCCAGCAGACCTCTAAACCTGGTTGCTCAAGGGTCTGCGACTGTCGAAGCTGCAACGATCGCCGCCCGTGCGCTCCCCGAACCTCTAACGAATGTTAATGGCACAGTCTTATTCAACTTTGACCGTATCCAAGTTGATAATGTGCAGGGTCAGTTTAGTGGCGGTACTGTAGCCGCAGCAGGAACGATTCCCATTTCTCAACCTGTCCCCCAAGAAAATCCCTTAACTGTCAATATTGGTGAATTGGCAATCAATCTTAAAGGACTCTACAACGGTCGTGTCCAAGGTGACGTTATTGTGACTGGCACCGCCTTAGCTCCCCAAATTGGTGGTGAAGTCAACCTCTTTGAGGGTCAGGTGCAGATAGGACAACGAGGTGCTGGCGCTGGAGGAACTGGTGCTGGGGGGGCTACAACTCCTGGCGCGGCTGGTGGTGAACAGGTTGCGAGTAATCTCACTGAGTTCAATAACTTAACGTTAAATCTGGGTGAGGGTGTTCAAATTAGGCAAGACCCAATTTTGAATTTCCTCGCTGACGGAACTCTCACGCTTAATGGACCTTTAGATGGAATTAGACCTGAAGGAATAATTCGGCTAGAACGTGGTCAGGTGAATCTCTTTACGACTCAGTTCCGGCTAGCAAGGGGCTACGAAAACACGGCTGAATTTCTTCCCAATCGAGGCCTTGACCCAGTGTTAGATGTGCGGCTGCAAGCATCGGTTGCAGAAACAACGCAACGGCGGCTTCCGACTGACCCTCTATCAGCAGAAATTAGTGATGCCCCAACGTTCGGCTATGGCAGCGCACAAACGGTACGGGTTGAAGCACGGGTGGAAGGACCAGCCAGCCAATTAGCTGATAACATCGAACTCACGAGTAGTCCCTCCCGTAGCGAGGCGGAAATTGTTGCACTCTTGGGTGGTGGTTTCGTTGATACCTTGGGTCGAGGCGATACTACACTCGGATTAGCAAACTTGGCTGGGTCAGCACTATTGAGTAATGTGCAAAACATCATTGGTGATGCTTTGGGACTCAGTGAGTTTCGCTTGTTCCCGACAATTAATACTGATGAAGATGATCGCTCTTCTAGCTTAGGACTAACGGCTGAAGCAAGTCTTGATATTAGCCGGAGTTTTTCAATTTCTGTATTAAAGGAGTTAACGACTGAGCAGCCGTTTGAGTACAATCTGCGCTATCGACTCAATGATGAGCTTCTCTTACGCGGGGGTACAAATTTCTCTGGGGATAGCAGAGCGCTTATTGAGTACGAAAGGCGATTTTAGAAAGTTGGATTGTTATTGCCTACTTTTTTAGCAATAAGCGATACGACGCATTGATTACTGCCTTTATCGGGCTTCAAGGTAGTTTTCGCCGCAATAAATTTACTGGATGATTGGGTTTTTTAAGGAGCTTTCCGCCATGATTCAAGTGCCCAAATTCTCCATCCAACCCGGATACCGTCCCCAGGCAGAGGACACCAGCGTAGAAACAGATCTACTGACGTTTCACTTGCTCCGACAGTGGTCACCGAGCGAACGATTGAGTAGTGCTGCATCGCTAACCCGTAGTGCCCGTAAGCTCTCGTTGTGTTCCTTACGCCAACAATTTGGGCACCTTTCTCCAAGCCAGTTTGCCAAAAAGATTGCTTTGGCGTGGTTGCAAGAACATTGCCCTCCGAACTCCATTCCAACTGGAGAGTCCTCTACGTGGATTCAGGATTCGGTTTCACTTGCCACCAAGCTGCATCCCATTTTTGAGGAATTAAAAATTTCCTATTACATTACTGATGGAGTAGCGGCAAGCGCTTATGGCGAACCCCGTACAACACAGGATTTAGACTTGGTACTGGCGATTTCTCCTTTGGATATTGATCGCCTCAGTGAAGCACTCACGCTATACGGTTTTTATGTTCCTGGCATTGATGACGTGAAATCGGGTCGGATGAAAACCCTACAAATTACAGACATGGAGAGTATTAGCCGTGCTGACCTGATGATATCTGGAACTGATGAGTGCGATCGCCTGAAATTTGAACGGCGACGAGTGATTGAGTTTGAAGGTACAACACTTTACTTTGCCTCCCCTGAAGATGTCATTTTGAACAAACTACGTTGGCGGCAGCATTCAGGTTCTGAAAAACAATGGCGTGATGTTCTGGGCGTACTCAAAGTACAAGCTGAAACCCTAGACTATAGATACTTACAAGAATGGGCTGAACGACTAAAGCTAACTGATGATTTGAATCTAGCTATGAAGGAAGCCGGAATTTAGAAAGGTTTGGTTGCTGGTAGCCGAGAAGCATTGGATGCAGACTTACGAGCAATCAAGTACAGTTAAATCTATGTCTATTCTTGTAGTTGAAAACCTGAGCAAAGTCTACCCGGTAGCGGTCAAGGAGCCAGGGCTCAAAGGCACATTAACCCACTTCTTTCGCCGCACTTACCGCTCAGTGAAAGCTGTGCAAGATGTTTCGTTTGAGATTGGCATGGGGGAAGTGGTTGGGTTTCTTGGTCCCAATGGGGCAGGAAAAACCACTACACTGAAAATGCTCACCGGGCTGATTCACCCCTCCAGTGGTCGCGTGAGAGTGGCAGGACACATCCCATTCCAGCGTCAAGCAGACTTTTTACAAAAGATTACCCTTGTGATGGGGCAAAAGCAGCAGTTGCTTTGGGACTTGCCAGCGCTGGACTCCCTAAAAATCAACGCGGCTGTCTATGGGATGTCCAAGAAGGAATTTCGCCATCGAGTGGGGGAACTCACAGAAATGCTTTCCCTAGAAGACAAGCTAACTCAGCCCGTGCGGAAGCTTTCTCTGGGTGAACGGATGAAAGCGGAACTTTTAGCTGCACTTCTTCACCAACCACAGGTACTGTTTCTGGATGAGCCAACTTTAGGATTGGATGTCAATGCTCAAGTTGGAGTCCGGGATTTCTTGCGGGAGTACAATCAGCGCACTGGGGCAACGATATTGTTAACCAGTCACTATATGGCTGATATTACTGCCCTTTGTCAACGAGTAATGCTGATTTACGCAGGTCAGTTGATTTACGATGGCTCACTAGATGGACTCGTCGATCGCTTTGCGCCTTATCGTGAGGTCAAGGTAGAACTAGCCAACCCCTTGCCAGAAGACAAGCTTTCTAACTTTGGGGAATTACAAGCGGTGGAAGGTCGGGAAGTACGTTTCCTAGTACGGCGTGAAGGGCTAACAAGAGTAGTGTCCCGGATTTTGGCTGAGTTAGAAGTCATTGATTTAACGGTAACTGAACCGCCTGTTGAGGAAGTGATTGGTCGCGTCTTCCGGGCTGGAGTAGCCTCATGAACCGAGTCATTACAAAAGCGAAGGCGTTCCTCTTGGTTTACTACGCCTACATGCTGGAGTATCGGGCAGAGTTATTTTTATGGGCGCTATCGGGGACTTTGCCGTTGATTCTGATGGGTGTCTGGACAAAAGCCTCAGCGCAAGGGCAATTTGGTCTGAATCCTGGGGAATTTGCACGTTACTTTCTGATCGTCTTTCTAATCCGCCAGTTTACGGTGGTTTGGGTGATTTGGGAGTTTGAAAAAGAAGTTGTGGAAGGGCGGCTTTCTCCTCGACTACTACAACCTATTGACCCCGTATGGCACCATGTCGCCTCACATCTATCGGAACGTCTTGCCCGTCTACCTTTTGCGCTGGCTCTAGTTGGTTTATTTTTCTTACTTTATCCTCAGGCAGTTTGGGTACCAAGCTTGTGGAGAGTTTTACTGTTTGTACCAGTGTTGGGGCTAGCGTTTGCCTTGCGCTTTCTGATGCAGTATACGTTTGCGATGTTTGCTTTCTGGACAGAACGAGCAAGTGCGATCGAGCAATTCTGGTTTTTGTTCTACTTGTTTCTCTCTGGCATGATTGCCCCACTAGAAGTTTTTCCGCCCTCAGTGCGTGAGGTGGCGTTGTGGACTCCTTTCCCTTATCTGATTCACTTCCCCGCTGCGCTTTTAATTGGGCTACCTGTAGATATTGTGCGGGGTTTGTTGATGATGCTGGGTTGGAGTTTACTTTGTTTCGTTGTGAACCGTTGGCTATGGCGCAAGGGATTGAAGCAGTACTCCGGAATGGGGGCTTAGGTGAGAGTAGAGGCGATCGCTTTTTTCCCACTCAGTTAAAGGAGGAAGCAGGTCAAACCTCGATTGATTTCAGCGACAAGTTTCCAACGTAGAAACTTCCCCAGACATCAGAAAGAGTCGCCACTTGCACCTCAAGAACGCAAGCAAAAATGAGTCCCTTCAGAAGACTGTTATTAACGATCTTTTCCGTTATCTTTAGAGAGCTTGCGCTCTAAGCCATGCAACTGGCAGCGTCAACAACTTCTGAGGCTTCGGCACAAAGGCTCTTTGATTAAAGACATCGTACTGGTTACGTTCGATGACATCAAGAATGCCTTGGTAAAGCATCAAAGCCGACCAGACAGGCCAACGAGAGTCCGTACTGAGTGCCCTGATACCCCGCTCGGCTTGAGTATAAAACTTACGCGCCCGTTGAATTTGGAAACGCATGAGTTCGCACCAACGATCATCAACAACTCCATCAAACAGGTCTTGCTCGGTGTAGTTAAACAAAGCAAGTTCTTCTAAGGGTAGGTAAATCCGACCCCTACGGGCATCCTCTCCAACATCCCGGAGGATATTTGTTAATTGATTGGCAATGCCGAGGGCGATCGCTTCTTCTACAGGGTCATCATCGTCTAGCTGTCGATCCCAAGGCGTTTTGCTACAAGAGTCAGCCACACCGAGAACCGCACTGGACATCAACCCCACTGTTCCCGCTACTCGGTAGCAGTAGAGATTGAGTTCCTCAAATGTCTCATAGCGACTGCGGTACAAGTCCATACGCTGACCCGCAATCATATCCCGAAAGGGTTGAATATCCATCGGGTAGCGTTCCAGCGTATCGACCAAAGCCACATCAGGGTCGTCAATAGGCTGACCAGCAAAGATCGACTCTAGCTGTTGTTCCCAACGGTCAAGTGTTTCCGGTGTTGTTAGAGGAGACTGGGGACCATCGACCAGTTCGTCAGTACGGCGACACCAGACATATATCGCCCAAATAGCTCGACGTTTCTCTTCTGGCATCAGCAGTGTGCCAAGATAAAACGTCTTGGAGTATTTTGCCGTAATTTGGCGGCAGTATTCGTAAGCATCCGACCGGGAGGCCAGCGTTCTCATGCGCGGAGAGTTAGGCAGTTGGAGCATTCGTAGCAAGCTATTAAGAGTTGCAGCTATCAGCGATTAGCTTTCAGCCCTGAGTACTGGCTGTTGGGAGTCGAGAGTTGGCAACGGTGTGCCAATGGTTGATTTCCCATTACCGTCCAGTGGTTGGGAGTTGAGCGCTGAGCGCTGAGTGTTATTTATTGCCTGCGCTGTAAGCTTACCAGAAAGTACGGCCCCCTCCATACTCGCTAAGTAGCGTTGCATGGTGTAATCGCCAGTTAGATAAAAATTGGTAATCGGTGTCTCTTGAGATGGGCGATACTGTTGACGACCTGGCGTTGCCTTATAAACAGAACGCGGAGTCTTGACTACGTGAGATTTCAGCAATTTCGCTGGGTTATCGCCACCGAAGTGATTGGGGAAAAGTTTTTCCAACTCTACCACCGTCGCCTCAACGATTTCCTCGTCAGATTTATTAATCCAATCTTTCGCTGGTGCTAAGACTAATTCCAACATCGAACGGTCAGGATTGGCATACTCCCTACAGGTGTTGCTCATGTCAGCATAGACACTAAGCAAAGGCGATCGCGAAAATAACAAATGGTCAATTTCCGTTAGCTTGCGGTCAAACCACAGGTGAACATTAATTACAGGAACACCCTCCAAGCCATCCAACTGCTTGAAGTAATCCATATTACGCCAAGGTTCCGGCAGCATCACCTTCAACGGGTCTACTGGCATTGCCGACACATAGGCATCCGCTGTCAGGACTTCATCGGCTGCCCCATTTAAACCACGAATCAAGAATCCCCGTACCGTACCATCAGAGTTCAGTAAAAATTCTTTAATCGGTGCATTCAATCGCACCTCGCCACCGCGTTCAGTAATGTAATCGACCATCGGTTGGCAAAGTCGCTCCGTCGGGGCACCATCTAAGAATGCCATCTTGGAACCGTTCTTTTCCTGGAGGAATCGGTTGAGGGCAGTCAGCACCACCGTTGCTGAAATTTCATCAGGATTGATAAAGTTCAACGCCTTGGACATCGCGATAAAAACTTCCTTCTCCACCCTTGGCGGCACATTTTGCCGCTTCAGCCACTCAGCAAAGGAGTATTTATCCATCTCCTCAACATACTTCTGCCCATGAACAATCGCTGGGATTAAACCTAAACCAAAGCGAATCTTCTCTGGCCAAGTCAGCATATCGTTGTTGCGAAGAATCGCCGTTATGCCATTGACGGGTGCAGGTAAATCAGGGAAGTCAAACCGGGAATAAGTACCAGGTTTTTCGGGTTGGTTAAAGATCATTGTGTGTTCTTTCCACTGCAACCGATCTTCAATATCCAACTCCTTGAACAGTTGCAGCATATTGGGGTAAGCCCCGAAGAAAATGTGCAACCCGGTTTCGTACCAGTCTCCGTCTTCGTCTTTCCAAGCGGCAACTTTTCCGCCTAGAACATCTCGGCGTTCTAGGACAATTGGGGTATGACCCGCGTCAGTCAGGTATTTGGCGCAGGAGAGTCCTGCTAAACCCGCTCCGGCGATCGCAACTCGCATGTGTGTTGGTACTACTCTTAATTTAGGGACTGATAGGTGTATTCTCGAACTCATTATAGTTTGCATTCTGTTACATTTTGATGCTAAACCGAATGATTCTCGTCTTTTTCCTATCTTTTAGTATCGGCTCCTCTAGCTGTAGCCTAAGTATTATCAGTCACTAGCATCGACTGGGAGAACAGTCATGAACCGAGACAGTAGCGATCAACCATCTCCCCTAGGCGAAGAAGACTTTGCCCTCGCTAGGGAACTTACAACTGTTCGGGGACAACGACAACGCTTCTATGAAAAGCTTGACAGTTCCCTCAAAGCCCTGTTTAGCCATTGTGAATGGAGAATTACCTGCTACAGTAGCGGCTTAGCCGAACTAGTAGTTATCTGCCCTAGTCTGACAATTTACAAGAGATTGCCTAAGCGATCCGAAACAATCCACAATCGCTTCCAAGAAACTGTAGACGTCAAACACACTCGCTTCCAGCTATCCTTCCCAAAATCTCTAAGGGCTTTTTATGAGCATGAAATCAGTTGGGGGGACTAAGCTATAGCAGAAAGCTGACAGCCATCAGCCATCAGCTTTTTTGTTTTCCTGAGTAGTAGCGCTGTTTCACAGCTTTTAGCTGTACGTCATTTAACAGAGATCTGCTATGTAGCGCCTCAGCTAATAGCTGAATGCTGATGGCTGACCGCTACAACGTGACAACCCTACACTACACGAAAGATAAACGGGTAGCGATAAGACTGGTTAGGATTGCCTAAAGACTGGAGGATTGCCAGAATTGGCGGTACCCAATGGAAAAGGAAAAATATTGGTATTAAGATTATCCCCAGCAATCCTAAGGTCAGGAAAACTAACGCGCCAACAATTACTTCATATACCCACACATTGAGGTGGAAATTGATAGCTTCTTTAGCGCTTTCCTTGACAACTGGGTCATCTGAAGTGAACAGTATTCCTATTGGTATCGCAATAGACAAAACCAAAGAACTAAAAAAGATTGACCCATGACTTAGCGCTGATAATAGCTTTCGCTTGTCTTGGTCGTATTCCATAAAACTGACTCCCTAATCCCATCAAAGCTTACTTAGCCTCTACCCACGACTGTATCACGCACCCTTATAAAGACAGGTCGTAAATGCCGTCCAGAATTGGGGAGGCTAACGCGAAAGAGTCAGAATCTAATTTATTAGACTTTTTAAACTAAGGGAGATCGAGGCGTGTTGCTACTGAACGGGAATCTCAATCACAAATATAATGATTCTTGAGAGTTCCCTAACTATGCTTTTTGGATGTCCACTGAAATTGAAGCTGAACTGCAAACTGCTGTTGAACATCGACGCAACTTTGCAATTATTTCCCACCCAGACGCGGGTAAGACAACGCTAACAGAAAAGCTCTTGCTCTATGGAGGTGCGATTCACGAAGCGGGTGCCGTCAAGGCACGTAAGTCCCAGCGCAAGGCGACTTCCGACTGGATGGAAATGGAGCAACAGCGGGGAATTTCAATTACCTCGACGGTGTTGCAGTTTGAATATCAGGATTGTCAAATTAATTTATTGGACACGCCTGGTCACCAAGATTTCAGTGAAGACACCTATCGTACTCTTGCCGCAGCGGATAATGCCGTGATGCTGGTTGATGCGGCGAAAGGTCTGGAGACACAAACCCGGAAGTTGTTTGAAGTCTGTCGGCTACGAAGTCTCCCGATTTTCACGTTTGTGAATAAACTTGACCGTCCGGGGCGCGAACCGTTGGAACTGCTAGATGAGATTGAGCAGGAACTAGGGTTACAGACTTATGCGGTAAACTGGCCGATTGGGATAGGCGATCGCTTTAAGGGTGTTTTTGACCGACGTAGCCAACAAATTCACCTATTTGAACGCAGTGCCCACGGTAGCCGTGAGGCAAAAGATACGGTCATAGATTTAGGTGACCCTCGGATTGAAGAACTTCTGGAGCAAGACCTCTACTACCAGCTAAAAGAAGATTTAGAACTGATTGAAGGCATTGGTCCGGAACTGGATTTAGAACTGGTGCATCAAGGCAAAATGACACCAGTATTCTTTGGCAGTGCGATGACCAACTTTGGTGTTCAACTGTTTTTGGATGCCTTTCTGAACTATGCGCTTAAACCAGAAGGTCGCCTTTCTTCGTTAGGTGAGATTCCCCCAACTTATCCAGAGTTCACTGGGTTTGTCTTCAAGTTGCAAGCCAATATGGATCCGAAGCACCGAGATAGAGTGGCTTTTGTCCGGGTTTGCACGGGTAAGTTTGAGAAAGATATGACGGTGAATCATGCTCGTACTGGTAAGATAGTACGTTTGTCAAGACCTCAAAAACTCTTTGCTCAAGACCGGGAATCGATTGATGTTGCCTATCCAGGTGATGTGATTGGTTTGAACAATCCGGGCGTTTTTGCGATCGGTGACACGATTTATAACGGCAAGAAACTAGAGTACGAAGGGATTCCCTGCTTTTCTCCAGAACTATTTGCTTATCTGAGAAATCCTAACCCGTCAAAGTTCAAGCAATTCCAAAAAGGGGTTACTGAATTGCGCGAAGAAGGGGCAGTACAGATTATGTACTCCGTAGATGAAGCGAAGCGTGACCCAATTCTCGCGGCTGTGGGGCAGTTGCAATTTGAGGTGGTGCAATTTCGCTTGCAGAATGAGTACGGTGTTGAAACTCGGCTGGAGATGCTACCTTACAGTGTTGCCCGTTGGGTAGCGGGTGGCTGGGAAGCACTGCAAAAAGTGGGACGTTTGTTTAACACGGTAACGGTGAAAGATAACTGGGGACGCCCTGTGCTGTTGTTTAAAAATGAGTGGAATTTGCAGCAGGTAGAATCTGACCATCCAGAGTTGAAGTTGAAGTCCTCAGCACCTGTGTCGGCGGGGCAGGAACCTGTGTCTTTGTGATGAGTGAAGAAGAGCGATCGCGTTTCTTATAGGAGATGCGATCGCTTGTGAACATCCCCACTACTATTTCATTTGGTTATGGTTTCTCAATTACACTCCCAAACCGAACAAGCACAGGTTATCTACCCAGACAGTGACGGGCAGCCAATGGCAAATAATACTAAACAATTTCGCTGGATTGTAGTGATTCAGCAAAATTTGGATTGGCTGTATGCAAATGACCCAAATGTGTTTGTTGCAGGGGATTTGTTTTGGTATCCAGTAGAAGGAAAGCCAAAGATTGTGAATGCCCCAGATGTGATGGTTGTGTTGGGGAGACCTAAAGGCAATCGCGGTTCCTATCAGCAGTGGAATGAGGACAATGTCGCGCCGCAAGTAGTGTTTGAAATTCTCTCTCCTGGCAATACCCAAGAAGAAATGGAGAGAAAGCTGCTGTTTTATGATCGCTACGGAGTTCAGGAGTATTACATTTACAATCCTGACAACAACCAGCTAAGGGGTTGGATACGGGCTGAAGAGGGGTTAGATACGATAGCCTCACTCTCTGACTGGATAAGTCCACAGTTGAGAATTCGCTTTGATTTGTCTGGAGAGGAGTTACAGATTTATCATCCACATGGGACGAGGTTCTTATCTTACACGGAGATTAATCAGCAGTTAGAGCAAGAACGACAACGGGTACAACAGGCAGAAGAACAGCTAGAGCAAGAACGACAACGCGCTGAGGCAGAACGACAACGTGCTGAGGCGATGGAAGATTTGTTAAGGCAGTATCGCGATCGCTTTGGTGAATTACCTGAGTAAGTGAAAGTGCGATAGCGCAAGCGCTGCTGCAAGCAGATTGCTCTTCCTTAACTCTCGTTTATCTCTGACTCTAATAACCTTTTTCCGTAAATAACTACTGCAATTGTGACGGTCTCAGCAAGTCTCTCTAGGGTGTAACTTTTAACTTACGATAGCAAGGGCGATCGCACCTTATCCAGGAAATGCGATCGCTTGCCTAATTTTTAGCTCAATTTCTGTGCGATCGCTTCAATCTCTGCAAAAATCGCTGCACAACATCATCTGGACAGTTAAAACATTCATTGGAGTCGAAACGATGAACCCAAACTCCGTGATCTAAAAAGAAGCCATCTCGTTTGTGATCTTCTGCCGCGCGAGAGGCTGGGTGAAATGGCTCTCCATCAACTTCTAAAATTCCCCAAATGCCTTCGTAGCAGACTAGAAAATCGCTTTCACGATTTCGGCGCCCTTCAGTTGTAGTGAGGCGACCTCGGCAGTTGGGGAAGAACAAAACACCAGATCGATCTAGTGCTTGGGCAATTTTCACTTCTGAAACTGAGCTAAAAGATAAATTTTGCCACATAATCTTTTTGCGCTGAATTGGGATGGTTTTGTATGTGTCGTTAGCCTGCATGAGAATTCCTCGATTTCTGTAATATCTGCTTTTCGGTGGCATATTGACCACCTGAGATAATCGTAGAAATCGTCAAGTCAGTTGTCAGTCCCTAATACTTTCCACTTCAAATGGAACAAAGTGGAAACAATATTCTACTTAGGCTTTCAACATATCAGGGCGAATGAATTCGCAGCTACACAAACAAAGTCCGCCTACGCGGGCTATGGGATAAGCTTAAATGAAAGAATTTAAGGTGCTACCCATGATATGGGATGAATTTCTCAAGCAACTTTGTGTTGAGTGTGAGTTAAATCGCGAGCAACCTGAAACTTTTTTGGTGCGATTTGCTGATGAGAATGCCAAAAAGGATGAGCAGGAGATTGCGGCTATTCTCAAGATAAGTGTTGAAACTTATAAAAAACGTATTGGTGGCGTATATAAGAAACTTGCTAAACGTTATCCTCAGATAAAGAACATACACCATAAGTTTGAGCCACTACACTCTTTGCTCAAAAAGGAGTACAAGCAACTAGTAGAGCAAGATACTGAGGCTTTTGCTACTAATGAAATTGCTCCTCCTGATTGGCACAAAATCTGCCGCGAGATGCTGGAGTCCCAGAAACGGAGTATCAGGCGACAAGCTACGGAAATCGTCTCTGAACCATTCTATGTACAGCTAGGATTAGTCGAGCGAAAACATCAGCCCAGACGCAGTGGTGATTTATCCTTTTCTCCAGAGCAAGGTTCGGGTTTTTTCCAGCTAGATAAGGAAGAAATCATCAAAAGGTATGAGCATAATGAGTTTCTAGAGCAAGTTATTAAGCAGGGACAAAGCAAAAAGAGCCAAGGAAAACGCATTGCCATTATTGGGGAACCGGGTGCAGGAAAGACTACTCTGCTGGAGTCAATTGCCTTCTCCTCAAAAACGCCAGGTTTCCCAATTTGGATATCTCTGGGAAGCTTGGGAGAGAAAAGCTTAGAAGAATACCTCTGCCAGAATTGGCTAAAACAAGCGCTGAAAACTTCAGATGTCACGCAACAGCAGAAAGCGCTAGAAGAACTGTTTAAAAGTCGTCAAGTGTTGCTGCTGTTGGATGGGGTGGATGAGATGCCAGCACCCTCACCTGTCGAAGCTTTAGCCAAAATCAGGGAAGAACTCACAGGTTGGGTTGCTGATGCACAGGTGGTGCTGACTTGTCGCATCAATGTCTGGGATGCCAGTATTAATGCTCTACAGGGTTTTGATACTTATCGCACCTTGGAGTTTAGCTATGGAGATGGCAACAAATGCGAGCAGGTGAGACAGTTTATCTGCCAGTGGTTCTCCAAAGCTGGAAAACCAGAACTAGGGGAACCGTTACGGGAAAAGCTAGATGAAGACAGATATCAGCGCATCCGAGATTTAGTCAAAAATCCCCTGCGATTATCATTGCTGTGTCAAAGCTGGTATTTCCGCCAAGGGGATTTACCGAAAACTAAAGCTGCGCTGTACGAGCAATTTACACGAGCTTTCTATGACTGGAAGGAAGAACAATTTCCCACAACTCCGACACAACGGAAGGAGTTAAACGCTGCACTAGGACTGTTGGCACGAGAGGCAATTGACAAGGAAAAATCCCGGTTTGGGATACGGAGGGATTTTGCTCTTGATCTCATGGGAGAATACCTATTTAACTTAGCTACTGAAAAGCTGAATTGGCTGGTTCATGTCTACAATGATGCAGACACAGGTCAACCTGTCTACGCTTTCTTTCATCCGACCTTTCAGGAATATTTCGCAGCTTGTGCGATTTCAGATTGGGACTATTTTCTAAAGCACGCTTCCCAAAACCCAACGCAAGGTACTTACCGAATTTTTGATCGGCAGTGGAAAGAGGTAATTTTGCTATGGTTGGGGCGGGATGATGTGCTAAAGCCTCACAAAGAGGACTTTATCGCGACTTTAGTACATTTTGAAGATGAGTGTTGGGATTTTTACTGGTATAGAGCTTTTTTCTTGGCAGCAGTTGGAATCGCTGAGTTTAGAGACTGTATCGGTGCTGATTGGATTGTGGCAAACCTTGTCGAGTATGCCACAGAACATGATCCACCCACAGGAGTTGATAGGGTTGTTAATCCAGCAATCTGGACAACTTTACTAGAAACCGATCACACGAGAGCTATCAATGTTTTGATTGACAAGCTATACAGCGATTTTTTGGATGAAGATACCCGTTGGAAAGTCTTTAACAGCTTAATGCAAATCGGCACTGGTAACTCAAAAGTTATTGCTGCCTTGACTAAGTTGATGGATACTAGTTTTGACGATCAAGAACTTCCACTGGAAGCGGCGTTTTTCTTAGGTAAAATTGACCCTGATAAACAGGCGGCTATTAACTTTCTAGAGCAGCAGTTATGGAACACAGATCTACCTGATTGGGTTCGTCATAAAGCTGCTTATTTATTAGGAGAAATTGATGGTTCCAACGAAGAGGCGATTAAATTTTTAACGGAGTTAATCGAGCGAAATAAAAGCTTAGATCTTGATGCTGCCTCTACCTTGGGAAAAATCGCTCCGGGAAATCCGAAGGCTATTGCAACCCTGACTGAGTTGCTAAAAACTGAGCGAGGTGAGCGCTTTCTTAATATTGCTCTAATAGCCGCCTGTAATTTGCTAGAGATTGACCTAGAAAATCTAAACGCAATTAGGGTTTTAAGGGAATTTATCAACCCTAGCCAGAAGGCGTGGGAGCGTTTGCAAGCAGCATCTGCCTTGGGAAAAACTAAACAAGGTAAGAAGGAAGCTATTAAGGTTCTGTGTGAATTAATGCATGAAGCCGTAGAAATAGCCCAAGACATACAACTTTCCAAAGCAGTAATTTCTAGCTTGAACCAAATTGATAGACGTATCTTGGCACCTTCCCCAGGCTGGGTTCAGAGTACTTTCTCAGGCGAAGACAATTTGGAATATGTAGCAGCTCAACTTGCATTTTGTAAATCCTGTTTGAGTCATGAAATTGGTATTAATGTCCGAGATAGTAACTATGAACTCATATGGTATTTGGCACAAAGCACGGCTTACCCAATCTTCTATCGAGCTTGGCACGGTGAACTTTTCCCAGGTCAAGCCCTAGAAAATCAAATCATCGATATTCCTTCTCAACTGCAACCCATTGACAAAACCTTTCCCATCGCCATCGACACTCAATCTCTAAAACCTGAAACAAACACAAGTGCGATCGCGCAAAAACTCTGCACAAAGATTTACGGCAAAGTAGGTTATTCTGAGATTCCCACAGTCAGCGATGCGGCTCAACTTCAGCAGTACATTCCCCGTATCCAAGAAAAGTTACAGAAGCAAAACTTAGCCTTGATTCTGCATGGCTGCGAACCCAATGAATATCTGCTCAACTTCTGCTACAGTCTGGCAGATGAAGACATACGGCTTTACATCGGTTTGATTACCAGCCAACCTATAGAACAACCCCTGAAAAACCTTTCTACCTAATCAAGACAATCTCCTCAGTGCGATTCAAAGCTGGATTAATGAGATCGGTTGAGGTAAAGCGCGATCTGCGCTTCGCAGCAGCGCTTCGCTATCGCACCTTCCCAACCCTACAGCGCCAGAAAAGCGCGATCGCCTTTTCTAGTAAGCTGCTACGCAGCTAAATTTAATAAACAGCATTACCTTTGTTTTTAATTTTGCGTTCCCATTTAATAACAAGACCTCCTTCATTTAACAATTTGTTTAACAACTCTTCTAGCTGTTCTACTGACTCAAACAGCCTATGAGCTATATATTCTTTGGCTGAATGCCAAACCAATTCAATTAAATTGTAATCTGGACTATATGGCGGCAGAAACTCCAAGATTATATTGGGCATTTCCGCTTCAATTTTTTCGAGAATATCTTTTTTCTTATGGAAGCTAGCGTTATCGAGAATAATGACTATTTTTGCTGAACATTCTTTGAAGTCCTCAATTTTATTTCCTTGCTCTATCCATTCTTTTAGAAGAGAATCATTTAACAGCTTAATTTGTTCGTAAAAAACATCGGCATTTCCTTTCTTAATGACAAAATTTATTCTCTTTTTATCGTGGTAGCGCAAGCCACCCATAATATTTACTCTTCCTTTCCTTCTTTGTCCTGTTACTTTTTTTCTGTGACCAATATTCCCCCATGTTTTTCTTCTTATCACCCTTAAACTAAATCCGCTTTCGTCCCAAAACCATACCTGTAGACGTTCTGGATTAGCTTGAGTTATTCTTAAATATTCAGATAATTTTTCTTTAAATATCTGACGTTTCTCAGGATTTTGTTTGTCCTCTAGGCTGTATTTAGCCCAGAGGTAAACGTACTTTTTTCTTTCTAATCTCCTCCTAACTTGAGAGCCACTTAACTTAATTCCTGTTGCTTGTTCGAGATGTGTTGCTAATCTTGCTGCTGTCCATCTCCCAAATTCATATCCATATTCTTCTGGCTCTTTTTCAATTGTTTTTAATAACAATCTCTCGTATTCTTCTGTGACTTTATGAAAGTTCCCTTCTCTTCTTCCATCTAAAAAACTTTCCAAATTATCCGGGTCGCCGTGAACTGCCCAGTAAGCTACTGTTGGATATGCAATATTTAAAAAATTAGGTTCTTCAGTACTTAGTATGCTAAATATATAGCGAAACAAGAAAAGAAGAGATAAATTTAGTGTATCTAAGAGTGAGCAAACCCTGACTGACATTGACAGATGAGGCGCATT
>NZ_JACJNU010000015.1:0-14810 GCF_014849525.1 Microcoleus sp. FACHB-SPT15
CTCACGCGTTACTCACCCGTCCGCCACTAGTTCCCTAAAGAACCCGTTCGACTTGCATGTGTTAAGCAGACCGCCAGCGTTCATCCTGAGCCAGGATCAAACTCTCCATTTTGAGTTAAGTTAGTTCCGGCTCCGAAACGAAGATTTTAACGTTTCGGTTCCTCTGTTTAGATTCGGTTGTCCAATGCCTGGTTCAACCTTGAGTTTCTTTGACGAGGTTAATTTAGTCTAGTGCTTTCAAACTATTGATTTGTCTAGGTTCGGGGCGCTTTGGGAGCAGTTGCCTGTCTCAAGCGCATCTACCAATTTATATCCTCATTCTTCAAGTGTCAACCCCTTGGATGATCTTTTTTGGTAATGCCCTAAATCCCGTTTTACGGATGCATTTACGCAAAAATGGATTATGGGTTTCAGGCATTTGTGGAGGTTTCTATGAATTTTCAGGCAGTGATAGCTACGCTGCATCAGTTCTGGGGCGATCGCGGTTGCTTAATTGCACAGCCTTACGACACAGAGAAAGGCGCGGGCACTATGAGTCCCCATACGTTTTTGAGAGCGATCGGGTCTGAGCCTTGGTCTGTAGCTTATGTTGAACCATGCCGACGACCAACAGATGGACGTTATGGCGAAAATCCTAATCGTTACCAGCACTACTATCAGTACCAAGTTTTGATTAAGCCTTCGCCAGAGAATATTCAGGAGATTTATTTAGACTCCCTTAAGGCGTTGGGTATTCGTCCTGAAGACCATGACATTCGGTTTGTCGAGGATAATTGGGAAGCTCCAACACTGGGTGCTTGGGGTGTTGGTTGGGAAGTATGGTTAGACGGGATGGAAATTACCCAATTTACATATTTCCAACAGTGCGGCGGTATTGACTGTCGTCCCGTCTCCATTGAAATTACTTATGGTCTCGAACGACTAGTAATGTATCTTCAGGAAGTCGATGCTTTCCCTAAAATTCGCTGGAATGACCAGATTAGCTATGGGGATGTTCACCTTCAGGGAGAAATAGAGCAGTGTACCTATAATTTTGAGGCTTCCAATCCGGATTTGTTGTTTACCCTATTTGAACTCTATGAGCAGGAGGCAGAGCAACTTAGCAAAAAAGGGCTTGTTCTACCTACACTTGACTACGTGTTGAAATGTTCTCATACTTTCAATCTGCTTGATGCTAGAGGTGTTATTTCGGTCACAGAGCGGACACGTTACATTGGCAAAATCCGTCACCTGGCAAGACAAGTAGCTCAGCTTTACCTACAGCAACGGCAAAGTTTAGGATTTCCCCTAGAGAAAGTCACTGTTTAAAAATATAAGAACCGCCAGTTTAGCTAAAAGTGCGACTGTTGCCACTGGAAAATCTTTACTTCATCGAGTGGCTTGATTAACTTAGCAGAGAGATAACTGAACAGACAGCAAAACTGACATGGAAGGAGCTTTAAAAACTAATGGCAAATATCAGTCAGCTACTAGAACCAATTGCCAATCAATTTCGGAGTTTAGGAATTCCTGATCCCATTGTGCATTGGGGGCACCCATTGATGATGGCAATTGTAGTCTTTGTAATGGGTAGTTTTATTGGTTTAGCAGGATGGCGCGGACGGGTGATAGCTGATTCAACATTGGCAATGAAAAGTCGAGCTGATCACCGTAAGCTTGCTCCTTGGATGTTTATTTTTGTAGCTTTGGGATACATCGGTGGAGTTTTATCGCTAGTGATGCAGCATGAAGCCGTTTTGGAAAGTCCCCACTTTTGGACTGGTTCAATTGTACTGATTTTATTAGCCGCTAATGGCATTATCTCGTTCACTGGCTTTGGTGGTAACAGAGCTTTACTGCGTACTGTTCACGCCTACTTGGGAAGTACAGCACTTTGTTTACTGTTCCTTCATGCTGTACTGGGGTTCAAGCTGGGTTTAGCAATCTAATGAATCCTGCTAGTGGTGTTCTACTGAGTTTGGCTTATATTTGTGGTTTGCTGTTGACAGCAAGTCTAGACTTAGCAACTCGCTCTGTTTCCTGGCAAGAGCTAGGTGTACTAATTTTAGGGATATTTGTATTGGGGATAGTGGGGGCGATCGCTATACCTCGATTTTGGCGAACAGGACCCAAACCAAGGCTGTGGCTAGCTGCTGGATTAGTTGGAGCCATAGCACCTCTTTATTTTCAAGCACGAGTGCTACAACCAACATCGAATGACATTAGCCAGTTTGTTCGTTCAACTAATGGCACAGTCCAAGAGCAAGTTGTCACGGTTCAAGGCATAGTTCAGAATCTCCCTCGCCTTACACGTTCTTCAAAAGGACAATTCTGGTTAGAAGTAAAGCAATTGAATGAGGTTGAAAGCAGCAATCAGGCAGGTGTTACTAGTAAGGGAGTGACGGGTAAGCTTTATGTTACGGTACCCCTACTTCAGGCGACTGGTATTTATCCTGGTCAAAACATAGCTGTCACTGGTGTTCTATACAAACCTAAGCCAGCCTCAAACCCTGGTGATTTTGACTTTAGGGCTTATTTGGCAAGAGAAGGCACCTTTGCTGGTTTTAGCGGACGTCAAGTTAGTGAATCAGAGGAACAGCAAGCACGTCGCTGGGGTCGCTGGGTCTTGCAGCAGCGAATTCTTCGTTCACAAGTACTGTGGCTTGGTAGTCCAGCCGGAGCGCTTGTGAGTTCCATGGTTTTAGGAAGTCGAGCAGTGGACATACCCTACGACATCCGGGATCAATTTATTAAAAGTGGATTGGCTCATACTTTAGCCGCTTCTGGAACTCAAACTTCTCTGATTTTAGGTTTCGTACTGGTTCTAACTAAACGTCTTTCGGTGAAAGCGCAGTTAGCTTTTGGAACGATTGCTTTAGGAATTTTTGTCGCTTTAACAGGGTTACAAGCCTCGGTGCTGCGAGCCGCAATTATGGGTTTTGGAGCCTTGCTTGCGTTGGTAACACAACGGAAGGTGAAGCCATTAGGCTCATTGCTAGTTGCAGCAACAGGGTTGCTGATTTTCAATCCACTTTGGATTTGGGATTTGGGATTTCAGTTAAGCTTTTTGGCAACTTTGGGATTGCTAGTCACTGTACCACCACTAACAAAGCGACTAGACTGGCTACCACCTGCGATCACGTCCTTAATTACAATTCCCCTTGCTGCGGCGTTATGGACATTACCTCTACAATTGCATGTCTTTGGCATGGTGGCACCCTACAGCACAGCAGCAAATATCATTTGTGCACCATTAATCGCTCTCATCAGTCTTGGTGGTATCATCAGTGCCCTAGCTGCACTAATCTCCCCAGTCATAGGAAGCGCACTTGCTTGGTTGCTTAACTATCCAACTCAGTTATTGATGGCGTTGGTGGGATTTTTTAATAGGTTACCCGGAAGCTCGGTAGCCGTTGGCACAATTTCACTGTTGCCGTTGCTGCTAATCTACGGGTTGATTGGGATAAGCTCCACGAGAAAGAAGTTGCAACGCCACTGGTGGATGGTTGTTTTAGTAGCTCTATCGTTGATTGCCTTCCCTCTTTGGCAGACAAAAGCTGCTCAGTATCGAGTAACAGTGCTAGCCGCAGCTCAAGAGCAGGTTTTGATAATTCAAGATCATGGACAAGTCACATTGCTTAATAGTGGAGAAGAGGATACTGCACGTTTTACGGTGCTGCCTTTTTTGCAGAAGCAGGGTGTGAATCAAATTGATTGGGCGATTGCTCTCGATTCACAACCTCGTCTTAGAAGTGGTTGGCTCCAAATGCTGGAAAGCTTACCTGTAAAGGAATTTTACGACAGTGCTGATTCGTTGCCAGCGTCAGCCAACACCCAAGGGAAGGATGCAATTGCATCTTCCTCTGCGATCGCCAATGCCGTCCAATCCCAACAAGGTGACTACCAGTCAGTGTCAGTCGGTCAAACTCTGTCTGTTGGCTCTACACCAATTGAATTGATTAATGCTCAACCTGCAGTATTACAACTGAAAATTCAAGAGCAAATGTGGTTGCTTTTGGGAGAAGTTCAGCCGGATATACAAAAGCAGTTAGCAAAAACCAACAATCTCCGTCAGATTCAAGTGCTGTTATGGACTGGAGAACCTTTAATCCCAGACTTATTAGCGGTTCTACAGCCGAAATTCGCGATCGCCTCATCATCTAAGACAGTAGACCTAGACACAGCGCAGCTACTACGAAAAGCAAAGATTCCTCTCTACTGGACGGGGCGTGATGGAGCCATCCAGTGGACACCCAACGGTGGTTTTGAAACAACCTTGGAGGCAACCAATAATGATGCATCGCTACTTTAGTCAGTCAACAAGTATTGCAAAACGAACTCGTAATGAGTATGATTTAGAAGTAAGGAATTGAGGTAGCAACTCGCAACATGGTAGATATAAGAGAAATTCCTCTGCGGGAAATTCGCCGCCCCCTACCGCGAGAGAATGATCAAAACAAGGTAACCGCTCTAATGGAGTCAATTAAAGAGGAGGGGTTGCGCGAACCCATTGATGTTCTGGAAGTGGATGGGCAGTATTATGGCTTTTCAGGTTGCCATAGATTTGAGGCTCACAAACGCCTAGGCAAAGAAACAATTCGTTGCCGCGTTCGCAAAGCGCCTCGCTCAGTTCTACAGAGGCACTTGGCTTAATCACTGACGAGTTATTGCCATGCACCACTTCAACTCATACTCAATCGAGTCGAGTGGTTGGTATAAGGATGAGGAAAACTTCTCTCCAAATCTTCCCTATCAAGTACGATGACGAGTGTAACTCAAGCTCAAAACAGATTGCGACTTACTCAATATCGAGAGAGCTGTAAGTAGCTACTGGATAAAAAATTTCTGAATTAGGAGACAACAATGCAAACTCAAGACAAAAACTTACCAGTAGATATCGGCATTGAAGAAGAAAGCCGAAAAGAAATTGCTGACGGACTTTCTCGCGTTCTTGCCGATACTTACTCGTTGTATCTGAAAACTCACTACTTCCACTGGAACGTTACTGGGCCTCAATTTAATTCGCTGCATCTGATGTTTGAGCAACAATATACAGAGCTAGCAATTGCTGTTGATGATATTGCTGAAAGAATCAGAGCGCTTGGCGTGTTTGCTCCTGGCTCTTACAGTGCCTTTGCAGAATTAAGTTCAATTCCAGAAACTAGTGAAGTTCCCTCGGCTGAAGAAATGGTGCGTTTACTTGTAGAAGGCAATGAAGCTGTAGCGAGGACAGCGCGTTCAGTATTTCCTGCTACTGAACGCGGGAAAGACGAATCCACTGCTGACTTGTTGACTGGTCGGTTGCGTGTCCATGAAAAGACTGCGTGGATGCTGCGTAGTATTCTCAATGCCCAGTAAAACCTAGCATCTAAAGTTGCGAAGGTTAGTTATTCTAACGTGACGTGCAGCTTTGAAAAAACCTAAGCCTCACCCCTCTTCCCTACAAGGTGAAGAGCTAGGGAAAAGGTTAGAGTGAAAGGCTACACATCACGTTATTCTAAGCTGTTAAATGGTTTAGTATTTCCTTCCAACTGGTACTTAGCTAGACAAATGGGTGTGGAACACATGACTCTCTCTTCAAAGCAAGACTATACCCAGCTATTGCAACAATTGATGCAACGGCTGGGTTTTTCCAGTTACAGGCAACTTAGCCGAAGTGCGGGGGTTTCAGAAAAGCAACTGAGGCGTTTACGCAGTGGAGAGGTCTCGCAGATTCGAGTAGAAACTTTGTTAAAGCTTTCTCAAGCCTTGCAGGTATCGGCAAGCGAATTGCTGGCAACTTTTTCATTAGAGTCTACTGCCCCTGCTTCTCAGTTCACTGGGGATGAAGTGGAGGCATTGAGGCAAGAATATCAACGCCTACAAGCAAAGTCAGAGCAACAGCAAGAAGCTTTAAGGCAGGAGTTCCAGCAGTCGAGTTTACAAACGTTGGAATCTTGGCTTCTACAATGGCCAACAGCGGCTCATGCGGCACAACAAAATCCCCAGTTACCAGCCGTTAGATTAGTGCCTTTAGTTCGACCAATGGAACAGTTGTTACAAGAGTGGGGAGTAGAAGCGATCGCTTCCGTTGGATCTGAACTACCTTATGATCCACAATGGCATCAACTGATGGAGGGGACAGCTAAATTCGGAGAAATCGTTAGAGTTCGGTATACGGGTTACCGTTGGCAAGAGAAACTACTATACCGCGCCAAAGTTAGTCCAGTTGTCGATGCTAGCCAAGTCTGATTTCCTTGTTCAGCCTACTCAACGGTTCGTCCTAATGGCTGACCTAATGATCTCCCATTTGACTGATGGTCTTTCTGTATAGATTTGTTGCAATAACTATAGTCTCAAAGTGTGGAGAACGATTTATGCGTCCTATAAATATAGGTTTATCAGAAGAACAGCGCCAAGGCGTGACCGACTTGTTGAATCATGATTTAGCAGATATGTATCTGCTATTAATCAAAACAAAGAAGTACCACTGGGATGTTGTTGGACCCCAGTTCCGCTCTTTGCATCAACTGTGGGAAGAGCACTACACAACCTTGACAGAAACTATCGATTCAGCGGCTGAGCGAATTCGTTCCTTAGGTGGTTATCCTGTTGGTACCGCTGAAGGGTTCCTGAAATATGCTTCGATTAAGGAAGATCCTGGTACTCTTCCTAATGCTAACGGCATGGTAGAAAACCTAGTCTCGGATCACGAGCAAATCATCCGTAATCTACGTGACCACATTGATCAGTGTTCTGACAAGTATCACGATGAAGGCACTGCTGACTTTCTAACTGGACTCATGGAAGGGCACGAGGAGATGGCTTGGATGTTGCGCTCCTTTATTGAAGGTCAATCGATTTCTCCAGACGGCAGCTTATCTTCACAAGGTCTCAAAGTTCCTGTTGAAACAAGTAATTAGTTAAAAGATATTACTTAGGAGGTGGGGATTTCCCACCTCTTTTTGCTATAGGTACTGATACAGATTGGTACTTATTAAAAGTTGCCTGTTAGGTAGACTGGAAGGGTTCTAGCCAGCGAATAACTTCCCGCTTGAGCTGATGGAGGTCGCGATACACTTCTTGCTTCATCCACTGACCAACAGCATCAAAAGGAGTAAAGACTGAACCCGTCCGCCAGTTAACATCTTGTCCCAATGGCGTAACATGGCTGCCATTTAGTGTCTGGATGACAACCATATTGGGGAAGCGTTCTTGTAAAACTTGGGTCAAGCTAGAAGTTTGGTCGATGTCATCGTTAGTAAATTTAATTAGCAAATTACGACGAACTTGGTAGCGCTGGGCAATAAGCTCGTTAGTTTCTAGGGGTGATGGTCTAAACTCAACGTTGAATGCAGGATTGATATTCAACTGTTCAATAAAAGGAATTGCGCGAGTTGCAGGGTAATTGTTGAAGGAAATCAAGATATTACCAGCACGTTCGACTTTGAATAGGCTACCGATCAACAGATGTAGTTTGCAGCCCATACTATGTCCAAGACCATAGATAGGCATATACCGTTTGCGTAAAACATTTGTTGTTTGTAGCCGCTCTAAGGTTGTCTCAAATCGGTTGAGAACGTCGCGTGCGATCGCGGCATGATCCAACGTATTCACGAATGGCGTTGCAATTATTGCATAGCCCTGACGCCCTAGTTGTTCAAGTAACCAGCGATAGGTCACTTGGGGGGCAGCAGCAACGAAAGCGCCACCCAGGAAATGTATAATTGCGCTGGGACGCGGAGGAATTAAAACCCAGCAACCAGATACTTCTTGCCAGTCCATTCAATGCTTAGGTAGTTAATCTATCTGTTTATTGTATAAATTCTTTTAGCTTTCGTTTTCGGTTAGTTCAACTCAACCTTATAAATTTTGTCTTTGACCATTACGGAATCTCCTTCTACCAATTTCCTTGAACGTCTAGTCTCTGTACTACCGTTGACTTTCACTTCACCACCTTGAATCATTAATTTCGCTTCACCACCTGTAGAAGCAGCACCGACCCATTTCAAAAATTGATCTAGCTTAATATTTTGGTCATTTATCATCATAAATACTTATTTTTTGGTGAATAATACTATACTTAGCTATTGCTTAACGCAACAGCTCACTATTGATATAAATAAGTCCTAAAAAGAGAATTTAGCCAAGACTCATACCATTCATTTCTGATACTAATAGTTTGCCTTCTCCTCCATAAAACCAAACATAACCTTCTCCACCTCCTTTCCCAAAATGTCCTAATTTCCGATACTCTTCTTCAATTCCATTTGTAAACCCTTTGACCATATCATAATCAGCCATTAGGGTTTCACCTTTCTTTATTTCAATAATCCTGGCTGGTGCAGTTGTACCTACTACAGCTTTAGATGTCTGCCCAGATAAAGCTCTAAGCACAATTCTCCATCTTCCGTCATTAGAACCAGCTACTTGCCGGAATTTTAAGCGTTTTGTACCTATAACCACATTATCAGAACAAAACTGGAATATACCATCATCAAACTCCCATTGATCTGAATCGGATAGCTCAATGAGTGTGTAATGCAGAAAATTTCCTTTTTGTCTGGGTTCTAAGTGAATTGTACCAGTGCCTTGATAGACCGGAGCGTTATAGTCCATTTCTGTCATCAAAGATACCCACATATCTTTCAAACGGTTATCGGTTTTATAAACTCCATAATTCAACCGACCAACACAGCTATACAACATGCCTTTCTGGATTATTACTCCAGAATTATCTAGGTAAATCTCGACTTGCTGAACAAAGGGAATATTTTTGGTTGGGTGATAAAACCTATTGGTCTCTTTATTGATATTATTTTGTAAGTACCATAAATCTGTAGGCTCCAAAACTTTAACTTGATATTTCATCGTTTTTACCCCTAGTTTTACATTAAATACATTAAAACTTTTACTATGGATTTTTAGCAAGTTAAAAGTGTAACAGATTATCGAATAGTGAGTATCCCTTTTCCGCTACAGTGAGGTGAAATCTGAATTCTACAAGTGACAACTATAAATACATGGAGTAAGCAAAAGGCCTAGATGTTTCATATTTTTACCCACTATATGGAGAAAAAACCTTGGGTATAGAACTACGCAGTTATGTATTTCTCGATAGCTTGCAACCTCAGCACGCGGCATACATGGGGACGGTGGCGCTGGGGTTCTTGCCATTGCCAGGAGATACATCGTTGTGGGTGGAAATCTCACCAGGTATCGAAATTAACCGAATTACGGATGTTGCCCTAAAATCTACCTCAGTCCGTCCAGGGGTGCTGGTTGTCGAACGACTTTACGGGCTTTTAGAAGTTCATTCCAGCCAACAAGGAGAGACGCGGGCAGCAGGGAAGGCAATTTTGGACGCGCTAGGAGTTCGCCAACAGGATTGTCTCAAACCGCGTGTCATTTCTAGCCAGATTATCCGCAATATTGATGCTCACCAAACACAATTAATTAATCGTACCCGCCGTGGACAGATGATTCTAGCAGGGCAAACACTTTATGTATTGGAAGTCGAGCCAGCCGCTTATGCTGCTCTCGCTGCCAATGAGGCAGAGAAGGCGGCAATGATTAACATCTTGCAGGTTCAAGCGGTTGGCAGCTTCGGACGCCTCTACCTAGGTGGTGCAGAACGGGATATTCTCGCAGGTTCTAGAGCGGCATTAGGGGCAATTGAAAGCGTGGCAGGTCGTGAGAATCCGGCTGCTATGCGTAACGAATAGGTAACAAATCCCTTGAGTGTTGAAAATAGGCTACATCAGTTGATCTACGCGATCGCGTCCATTAAGGTAATTGCGCCTTAACGTGCGGTCATTCGGTTAAAGTTTTTAGTTGGCACTACTTTTCTTCAGCAAGGGAGACTTAGTTGATGGCAAACCTGGAGCATCTTGCGCTACTTGAGAAGGGTGCAGTGAGATGGATTGAGTGGAGAACGAGAAACGATCAAATAGCACCAGACTTAAGTGAAGCTGACCTTAGAGGCGCAAATCTTAGAGGGGCAAACCTCTGCGGCGCGAATTTGCGAAAAGCTGATTTATCCAAGGCTCGACTAATTACAGCAAACCTCAGCCACGCAAACCTTAGCAATGCTGAGCTTCCGAATGCTGCCCTAATTGAAGCTAATCTCCGTGAGGTGTCCTTGATTGATGCGAACCTCCACAACGCTGACCTTAGAGGTGCTGACCTCACTGAAGCAAACGTGATCGGAGCCGATCTCAGAGGCGCTAATCTGTTTGGGGCTGACCTCAGAGGCGCTAATCTAGTTGGTGCCAGTCTCAGAAAGGCTAACCTCAAAGGAGCTGATCTGGGCGCAGCAAAGCTAAGCAGGATTAATCTTAGTGAGTCTGATCTTATGGACGCAAACCTCAGCCATGCTGATCTCAGCTACGCCAACCTCTACGAAGCTGAACTGATTGGTGCTTACCTTTACATGGCTGACCTCCACAACGCTAATCTAAGCGAGGCTCACCTTAGTCGCGCATACATGTTGGGGGCTAACCTAAGCGAGGCTGATCTCAAAAGGGCTGATTTCAGATGGACGAACCTCAGTAAAGCGAACTTGCAAGGCGCTGACTGTCGAGGGACTAATCTTAGAGGCGCGAACCTTAGTAAAGCGAATCTGCACCATGCTAATCTCCAAGGGGCAATTATGCCTGATGGCACAACCCACGATTAGCGGTCAACGGTAAAACTGTGCGTTGTATAAAAACTACAACCTAAAGTTCTGCTGGAGGTACTACTGGCACATAAGGAATTGCGAAAAACCCTCGTAAGTCTTTGCTGCCCTTGGACATCAGTTGTGTACACTTAAAACCCAAAACGGTTTTCTTTCGGGGAGGAACGCCAGGAACAAAAGTAGTTCCTACAGGTACTCTTTCAACCTGAATAATGACATCATCTCGTTGGGGATAGTTTGGGTCATAGATATTTATATCAATTGTGGTAGCTGAGACTTCAGAGTAGCCGTATGCCAAAACCTGGTGATTGTTCCAAATTTCTAACGTATTACTTCCGCTAACATAAACAAGTCCCAAGACAACTGCATTTCCATCATCTAACTTGGCACGAATTTCCTCAAATTCATCATAGGTACGCTTTTGAGTACCAAGGACGGTATCGTCTGGTAATACCATCCACTGAGCGAACTTAGCAACGTACTCGCCGAACGCCCCGTAAGTGTCGATTTGCCGTCGATAGAGATATTGATTCAATACTGAACCTTTTGCTGGCACAGTAGTTTGTGAAGGAATACTCCGACCTGCTAGGAGAAAGTCATAAGCAGCACAAGACATCCCACCGCAAAGACCATAGTCACTTTCAACGGTTGATAAATTTGGCAAATTTGGAATCGAAAAAGGCAGTGCATAGCCAGAAAAGTTGTTGATGAATTTGAACCCATGTACAGACGGTTTGAAGTCAAAGGCAGGAATTTCCGGTAAGCGGAACTCACTTTGGAATGGCACCATGAAAGCTGTATGCACACAACGGCGACCATTGAAGGTATAGCGGAATTCTAAGTACGGTAAATAGATATCTGTAATATCAGGAATGCGTCGTGTACGAGTCGTCAGTGTCCAGTCCCAAGGTGGGTTATGCGGTTCTTGGGTGCTAATGGTGTTGTAGTCAAGATAGCGAGAGGGTTCAAAGTGAACCGTAAATTTCCCTTGACTGTTTGAACGACCAGGGTCAACGGTTAAATCATCATCACCCTTCCCCGGTTCATCCTTATCGAAAACACGAACAAGAACGCTTTGAGCCGGGAAGCCATTAGCAAAAAGAACTTTTCCTGAAAATTTTTCAGCCATTGTTCACCGCTTCTGCACTTTAGAGCCTTGAGCCAAGCCTTATTGCGATCAACTACAAGAACAGTGGTTAGATCTCGGCACTTGAGTAACATTTTGTAAAATTATTTACGAAACGCGATCGCACGTACTGTTTTAGGTGCTGGACTCATGTCCCAGTATCCACAGCCTTACCCATCTTGCCTTCCTCACTTGCAAGGAGAAGCAAAACAATCAAAAAGCTTACCATGCCAACATTCTGGCGCACAGGTACTGTCTCTGCAAAAGCTATATTTTTGTGTAAACTCCCCAGGCAAGATTCGAACTTGCGACCAATCGGTTAACAGCCGACCGCTCTACCACTGAGCTACTGAGGATTGAGTAGCTAACGTTTGTCACGATTAATAATATTACCGACAAAGAGCACCGTTTGGCAAGTACATTGGCAAATTTTAGTGAAAATACTGTTGCCACCCCCTGGCTAATTCTAATATGAAGGTAGAGCTAGGTTATCTTTGTCCTTTTCCCTTCTAGAAATTCCATGCTGACCCATCACCGCAGGCCTGTTTGTCTTTCTCTGGTATCTATTGACCTGCCAATTTGGTCTAGCGTGGAAACGGCTGCAACGCTGTACCAAAAAGACAAGGAACGGTTTCACCTGTTGTTGAGAGAGCCAACCCTTCCTGATTGGGAGCCAGAACCAACGACAGCTGATGATACAAGCCAGCCACATCAGCCAACGTTCCGACTCCTATGGCTAGAAATCTCACCATACCGGGTGATTATGACAATGCAGGAAAACGGTAAATTGAGTTATCGTCACCTGTGGGAGCGAGGAACTTACGGCATCAGCCGCTATTGGCTGCAAGGTGACTCGCTTCAGGGATTTGAGTCATTACGTTTACGAAATTATACTCGGAGTTTGAAGCTAGAGGGTTATCCCCTACCTCAAAATCTGCAACTGGAGTATGAGCTATGGTCAGAAAAACTGCAGTTAGGTCGCTATGTCTTAAACTTACGAATTCATAACTAAGCTAATCCGCCTTGAAGGGATTACCTCAAGATGCAGGTTAAATGTCAGAGAAGGTTAACGTCCTATGACAATTACTCCTGTATTACAAGCGGCTCTACTCATTTTCAGACCTAAGCAGTTAGCTCCATAGCAGTTAACGGTCAGCTATCAGCCATCAGCTTTTTTGTTTTCCTGACTAGTAGTGCTTATTATTATTGATTTAGTTGTACCTTATGTAATTGGGCAAATTCTCAATGTCTTGTCTAGTCAACCTCTGGATAAACCATTGCAAAACCTCGTGAAGAGTATTGCAGCCATTACCCAAAATCGCCCAAATCAATTTATCTCACTCGCAGTACTACTGGGAATAATTTTCCTTGTTACCGTTGTTAGAGCGCCTATTCAAGTCTGGTTGAGTACTTGGTTTCATTGGGCTATCGCACTTCGCGCCCGTCGTGATCATTCCCAAAAAGCTCTCGAAAAAATCCTCACTTTACCTGTGGAATTTTACGATGAAAACAACCCTGGACGGATTGCTGGACGAGTAGCTAGAGGTGTTGCCAATCATACCTGGACTTATCCAGAAATCGCTGGGCAACTCATTCCTAAACTGGGGCGAGTGCTTGGCATCTTTGTGATTATCTGGTTCATCGAATGGCGCATCGCTGTTTTATTTCTAATTTCATTTGTGCTGATCTTAGGCTTTAGTCTAAAAGATCTAAAGGCACTAATCGCCAAAGAATCAAAATTAGATAGACATCAAGAAAATACAGAAAGTCGTACTTCGGAAATTATCACTAACGTTAAAACGGTTAAAGCCTTTGCAACCGAAGCAGCGGAACTGAAACGACAGCGACAACGTTTAGACCGTGAATTGAAGGTAGTCTTGTACAGCATCCACTTGGGTTACATCAAGTTAAACACCTGGCAAAAAACAGTCATCCAGATTTGTGTTTTTGGCTTACTTGCTCTTACTCTGCTGGCAACGATACAAGGACATATTTCCTTGGGACACTTTGTTACGACGTTGACTATCTCTAGCATGGCTTATGCGGAGTTAGAACCCATTAGTCAGCTTGCTGAAGTCTTTGCTCGTCGTTATGCTTCGATACTGCACTTTCATGAGTTTATGGAGCAGCCAGTTGGTAGGGATGCTGCTGGCATTGTCCTGGATTCAACAGATACGGCAAAATCCTATCAATTTACAGGCAAAGTTGAATTTTCTCATCTGAATTTCAGCTATGACTCCAGACGACCTGTTTTACAGGATGTTCAGCTTTTAATTGAACCTTATCAAACTGTGGCTTTGGTTGGGCGATCGGGTTCTGGGAAGTCTACGCTGGTTAAACTCTTGTTCCGGTACTTTGAACCGAATCAAGGTTGCATCTTAATGGATGGTTTAGACATTTGTAATCTGGATATCACTGCGTATCGGAAACGTTTGGCAATCGTTCACCAGGCAGAAGAAGACAACCTCCTTTTATCTTGTTTTTAACAGGAGTGGTAGGACTTGAACCTACAGCAGCCAATTTAGAAGATTGGTACTCTATCCAGTTGAGTTACACTCCCATAATTGGTAGTCCTGACAGGGCTTGAACCTGTGACATCCTCTTTGTAAGAGAGGCGCTCTCCCAACTGAGCTACAGGACTACAAGAGCGGATGATGGGATTTGAACCCATGCGCTGAGACTGGCAGACTCAGATGCTAACCACTACATCACACCCGCATTTTGAAAGAGCGGATAACGAGGCTTGAACTCATACCTAAAGCTTGGAAGGCTCAGATGCTACCGTTACACCTCACCGTTCGGTCATTTGGATGACCCAGTAGCCAAATAACCAGCCTCAAGTGTAGTCTGACTAAGCAATTGCACGATTTGGCAGATGCTTCAGGGGGCGGAGACTGAAGGGAACAAGTTCAGAACGAGTGGATGATGTGCCAGTAGTGATCAAATGGTTAAGCCAGATGCAGATTGAGGCGCTAATCAACCAAGAAGTACCACCACCACATGGCAACCGAAAGGGATTAAGCTACGGTCAACTAGCTGTGTTGCTGT